>CBDUCC010000075.1:0-12956 GCA_965365555.1 uncultured Myxococcales bacterium
GTCGGATATTCAGTGCGCGACGGAGCGAGCTCGGGGTAGTTGACCCAGGTCACCAAACCTTGCGCAGCCAGCCTGTTGGCTTGCTGCCGAGCGCCTGCTGACAAGAAGGCAGCAGCAACGGTCAACGCGAAGCCGATCGGTACGCGCTTGGCCACCAGGGCCGGGATGCGTCCATAGCTCACCACGACTAAGAGCTCGCTCGACTCGACCTCAGCGGGGGCGGGAGCGTTTCCGCCGCCGCCGACCGATTCGAGCCTCGGCGTTCGATAGCCACTGATCCGCTTCAGCCGTCGGATCGGGTCCGCGAGAGTCGGTGTATCGATGACCGCCAATACCTCGTCATAGTACCGAAGCGCAGCATCCGGATCGCCCGACTTCTCGAAAGCATAGCCCGCCAAGTAGCTGCCAGGAACGCCGGCGCGCTTCACAGCCTCGTGATCGACCTTCTCGGCGCCGAGGAGGTAGTCGCGCATCACCGAGAACCGCCGAGCCTCGACCCTGGCGCCCTCGAGATTTCCCGGAGCGAGGTAGTTGAGCATGTTCAACGTGTTGATCATCAGCTTCTCGTATGGGCGTGCCTTGTACGGGCCTGCACTGTCGCTGAACATGTAGCGAACGATTTCGTCACCGGTCGAACGGGAGAAATCGAGGATCTCGATGGCCTTGTCGGCCAGTTGGAAATTACGGCTCGACGGCCCGTGGTCTTGCTTGGCGAGGAGGACCATCCCGCGGTCGAGCAGCAAGAGTCCGTCATTCTTACCCAGGCTTTCTGGAAGCGCGTCCGCCGATTTAACATCCAGCGCGCGATTGCTCGCACTCAGCGCGCTGTCGAGGTCACCGGCGTCGAGGGCGATCCGTGTGGCGCGAGTGTAATCCGAGAACGTCTTGCACCCGCTCGAGGCGAGGAGAACCGTGGTCGAGAAGGCGAGCGCTGCGAGCTGACGCCAGCGCCCGACGTTCTGGCACTTCGGCGCTTCGGCCACGAGCTAGATGATGGCCTTCGTGATGGGAGCTTGATTCTGGAACAGGATCTCGCCGGTCTCGACGTCGACCGTCCGGAGGAACAGATAATATTGCACCCTTCGCGCGCTCTCGGTGCGCTCGTCGGTCGCGAAGACCTTGCCCGAAACGATGTACCGGACGCCAATCTGTCGGCCCCATGCGGCGACTCGGTTCTGGTCGTAGGCGCCGCTTTGCTGCTGGGTCCGAATTTCTTCGATCAGCGCCGGCTGGTCCTCGAGGCTGATGACTCTCACCGGTGCAAAGTTGATCAGCTGAGATTCGACCTCCGTCATCAGCGCGTTGAGCGCGCTGTCGATGTGTTCACTCGTTTCGTTGCGAAAAGGCAACACGCCCACCGTCGGATCGGCTTCGGCCTGCCACTGTGCCATCAGCTTGGACGTCCTGAGCGCCTCCATGTTGATCTTCAGTGCCTTCTCGAGGTCCTTTCGATCGAGGCTCGTGCTCATGGCTGCGTTGTCGAGCCCCGGGGTGTCCTCTCCCCGGACGGCACGCGGCCCCGCGCATCCTGTGAGCAGGCTTGCCAGCCCAAGTGAAACGACGACGATCGCAATCCCTGGAAATGAGTGTCTGGTCATATTCATGCTGTCCGTGGAAGAGGTGGCAACGTCGGAATCCTACCGACCTGAGACGCCGACGCAACGGGAGGGACTTGCACGCGTAAGACCGGCGTCCGCTCTTATGCTACGCTCCGTCCTCGAATGATTAGGAAGTACTGCACACTCTTGGTGCTTCTCATGGCGACTGCGCCCGTCGCGAGGGCCGACGACGAGCAGCTCCCTGACGGCTCGCAGCCCGAGTACGGCAAGATGCCGATGGCATCCCAGGGCAGCAACCCGAGACTCGAACGACGGCTATCGCTCCAAACTAGGCACCGCCAGGACCGAACCTATCGAGGCCCCGCGGGCATCCTCGGGTTGCAAGGGGGCGTCCCCATTCTGGTCGGCAGCAACGTCGATAAAGACATCGGTCGAGTAGGCGGAAGCATCCTCGGCTTTGGCGGCGTCGACTTCGGTTTCGGTGCCCTCGAGCTCGGTTTCGGCTACATGGGGGTCCCCACGGACCCGACCGGTTTCGAGGGGGTGACCTCCCAGCGTCTGGCGTTGGACATCGGCGGGCGGGTTCAGGTTCCCAATCGATCGGCGGTGATGCCTTGGCTCGGCTTCGGCTTCGCAGCCCAGTGGTGGAAGTACGACCTGCCCAGGGTGGGATGCGTGAGCGCGTTTTGCGCCACGGGGGGCAGCTTTCGATTCGCACCCGGTTTCAACGTTCGTGCGGGCCTGTCGATCCTGCTTGGCGGTTTGGCGGCCATCGAGATTGGAGCGCGTTACAACATCTCATTCGAGGCGAATGGTGTGTCGAACGGCAATCTGCAGTTCGTCGAACCGACGCTCGGCTTTCGGTTCTGGATCTAGCGCTGGTTGTCGCGACCGTGGGGTACGTCCACCCCTTGCGGTTCGGCCATGGATACTGAACGTTTGGGGCGCCGCACGAAGCGGCAGCGGGAGTCCAGATGATGAATTCGGCTGTATCGGCGTGATCGAGGTCACCGAAGCGTCTCCTCGTTCAGAACAAACGCGCCGTCGCTTGGACCCAGTGCGTCCTGACGTGTACCGTGAGTGGCTGGTTTATCTATGAAAGTCGCCTACTTGGTCAATCAATATCCGGCGGTCAGCCACACCTTCATTCGCCGTGAGATCGCTGCTCTCGAAGCGAAGGGAATGGCGATCGAGAGGTTCTCGATTCGAAGGAGCGAGCACGGCCTTGTCGACGAAGACGACATCGCGGAGACGAGCCGCACGACCGTTCTGCTCGACGCCAACGCGGTCGTCCTGGTCTTGCAGACACTCGGCATGCTGGTCCGACACCCGCTGCGATTCGCGCGTGCGCTAGCGGCGGCGACCAAGATGGGTCTCCGCTCCCAGCGAGGCCTATTGCGAAACCTCGGCTATTTGGTGGTCGCCTCCCAGCTCCGCGATCGCTTGGCTCGCTCCGACTGCAAGCATGTCCATGCGCACTTCGGCACGAACCCCGCTGCGGTCGCGCGGCTCTGCGCCCTTCTCGGCGGTCCCGGATTCAGCTTCACGGTCCATGGACCCGAAGAGTTCGACAATGTCTGGGCGATCAGCCTTCGCGAGAAGATCCAAGATGCCGAGTTCGTCGTTGCGGTCAGCAGCTTCGGACGCAGTCAGTTGCTTCGCCTCTGCGCTGTGGACGAATGGCCGAAGATCGTGGTCGTTCGCTGCGCGGTCGACGATCATTACCTGCAAATTGATCCGCCCTCGATTCCAGAGGCGCCCAACCTCGTATGTGTCGGCCGTCTTTGCGAGCAGAAGGGACAGCACCTGCTCGTACAGGCCGCCGCGAAGGCGCGGGACGCCGGAGCGGAGTTTCGCGTCGTCCTGGTGGGCGATGGGGAGCTTCGACCGTCGATCGAGTCCCTCATTGAGCGACTCCGACTCTCCGATCGGTTCACGATCACCGGTTGGATGGCCGGGGCCGAGGTCCGAGCCGAGCTCGGGCGGGCTCGAGCGTTGATCCTTCCGAGCTTCGCCGAGGGCTTGCCGGTCGTCATCATGGAGGCGCTCGCGCTTGGGCGTCCCGCGCTCACCACGTACATTGCGGGAATTCCCGAGCTCGTGGAAACGGGCAAGTGCGGATGGCTGGTGCCTGCAGGATCGGTCGATGCCCTCGCGGAGGCGATCCAGACGGTTTCAGCTGAATCGGCGGATCAACTCGAGGAGCTCGGTCGCGAGGGGCGCCGAAGGGTAGAGCAGATGCACAACGCCCGGACCGCCGTTGAGCCGCTTTTCGAAGAGATCAGTCGCTGCCTACAAAGGACTCGTGCATGACGATCGCGACCATACTCGTGTCGATCGCGGTCGGGGTCGTGTTCGTTCCCTCCCTGACCCTGTTCCTCGAGTGCTTCGCCGCGGTGTTTGCAGCCCGAAAGCATCCGCAGCGGACAAGCCGCGACGCAACGGCTGCGATCGTGATCCCTGCTCATGACGAGGCGCAACAGATCGTGGCGACCGTCAGCCAGGTCAAGGCTCAGCTCCGCGATGGGGATCGCCTGGTCGTCGTTGCCGATAACTGCAGCGATCAGACCGCGAACCTGGCAGAAGGCGCCGGTGCGGAGGTGATCGAGAGGTTCGACAGCGAGCGCCGAGGCAAAGGGTATGCCCTGCATTTCGGCATCGAATGGCTGTCGACCTCGCCGCCCGACGTGTTTGTCGTGGTCGACGCGGACTGCTCGCTCAGCCCAGGCGCGATCGACACCTTGGTGAGCAAGGCGGTGGATCGCAACCGGCCGGTTCAAGCGGACTACGTACTCTCGCCGACCTCGCTATCGGGTCTCGGCGTCGTCTCGGCGCTTGCCATGCTGGTGCGCAATCGGGTGAGGCCACAGGGCTTGCATCGCTTGGGTCTCCCCTGCCATCTGATGGGGACCGGAATGGCCTTCCCATGGCGTGCGATTGCCGAGATGCCGAGTCTGGATGCCGAGCTCGCCGAGGACCTCGTGATGGGCGTCGAGCTCGCGCTCGCAGGCTATGCTCCCGTCTTCTGCCCTGAATGCAGCGTGCTCGGCGAGCTGCCCTCGTCCAACAGGGTGGCTAAGCAGCAACGAGTCCGCTGGGAGCATGGTCATCTCGCGACGCTGTTCCGATACGGCCCACGTGCGCTCTGGCGGGGCCTTCGCACCGGCCGATTGGGGCTGATCTCGACAGGGCTCGATCTCATGATCCCGCCGATCGCACTGCTGGTGGCGGCACAGTGGGTGGTTCTGCTCTTGGCCGTCGCGGTTGCCGCTCTTGGAGGCTCGCCGTATCCGGCAGTGATCGCTGCGACCTCGATCGTGTTGGTTGGAGTCGCGGTACTGCTCGGTTGGGCGCGGTTCGGCCGGGGGTTGATTCCATTCCGCTCGCTGGCGGTCGCGCCGCTCTACCTGCTCTGGAAGGTGCCAATCTATCTTCGCTACTTCACGGGCCGTCGTGAACGCGAGTGGCGGCGCACCGACCGAAACTGAGCTCGCGGGCCCCCCGGGTTCGAGGAGGCTTGGACCCGAGTGGCTCTGGACAGCTTCCGAGACCCCATGCTAGGGGCTTCGCTGATGACAAACCGGCCTCCGTTCGTCGCTCTAGCGCTCACCGCTTTGCTCCTTGGCTGCAGCTCCGCGGGCGCTCGAGGTCCCGACGCCGTGGTCGGAGAAACCGGTTGGATCGGCGGTCCCGCCGCCTGGTTCCTCAGCCTCGATCCACGCGCCGAAGCACGCGGCGAAGCGCGTGCGGATACTCCTGCCTCGGTCGAGCAGACCAGCAGCAAGTGGCAAGGGCAGCCTCAATCGCCAGGGAGCGTCACGGTTACCGTTCGAGCCGACCGCACCGGCGCACCTGGCGTCTATACCGATCCCTCAGGGACCGGCGCGAGCGTGGACGGCGTGGAGTGGACGCTGCACGGGCCGAACGGCTACATCCACACGGGCCATGGCAGCGAGACGCTCTCGAGCCTCGAATCGGGCGTCTATTACATCGACCTCTACAATGCTTGGCAGAACGACTATCACCTTCCCGCTGGGTACGGGTTCTTCGAGAACCACCCCGAGAACCCTGAGGGTACGGGCAACGGCGTGTGGACGGGGCCAGAGCAAACGCTGGTCGAGGGTGGGTCCCTCACGTTCATGCTCGACTTCACGTACCGCGCACCGCGCGCGAAGAGCGATCAGATGTGCGGGCTCAACGTCGCCCCCCAGATGTTCTGGGGGTCGGGTTTCTTCGCCAACGCGATGATCGGGCGCTCACGCTGGTCGGGTGCCACGGCCCAGCTCAATGATAAAGGGTATCCGCCCAGGCTTCTCAAAGCGGAACAGAAGACGCAGACGACGAACCTGAACACAGAAGTGGGAGCGACCGGCGATCAGGAGTTCCGTGTGTTCTGGCGCGGCTCGGGAACGTTCCGCATCGATGACGCGACGAACGGACAAGGTACCGTTCTCGGCCCGGTCAAGGTCACGGACCGAGCGGGCGACGTAGGCATCGGCTTCAGGTACGAGATCCGGCGTCCGCGCGTCGGCCAGGAGAGGGTGCGATTCGTTCTTCGGGAGACCGACCCGAGAAACCCAATTCATGAGGTCGAGATCGTCTGGCGTGGTCACTTCGACTCG
The DNA here is from genome assembly GCA_965365555.1 of uncultured Myxococcales bacterium. Taxonomy (GTDB): domain Bacteria; phylum Myxococcota_A; class Polyangia; order Polyangiales; family Houyiibacteriaceae; genus SG8-38. The sequence goes on from CBDUCC010000075.1 coordinate 6,182, forward strand.
GACAACAGCTGGGCGGGGACCGTGAGGACCGTCTACGGCGATCCCGCGGGGCCACCGCCCCACGACCATCGCGACACGCGCGAGACCTACCTGGTCGAGCCGATCAAGACAGAGCTCACCGATTACTCGAAGGTCTTGCGCTTCATGTCGTACAACCACTTCTTCAACGTGGAGGGCGACACTGGCTACGAGATGCATGCGGAGCACCGCTTCGACTTTGCGAAGGCCCCAGAGCAGTCCAGGGCTCGCAATCCAGGGTCAGCAGAGCGCCTCGCGATCAACATCAACCCGCGAACCCAGGACGAAACCGACGTCACGCGCATCGACGTGAACGTTGCCAGCTTCGTCCAGCCGAAGAGCAAGAAGGGGCGTTGGTACCTGCAGGACGGCTTCACCGAGCCCTACGCGTTCGTAGGCCGACAGATCGTGCTGCAGAACTGGGCGACCGGGCGCAACAACAGGGGTAAGGAATACCCGTACGTCACGGATAGCAGCGCCTACGAGATTACGGGCTTCAAGGACCACGGCGATTGGCACGAGCTCCAGGTCGAGCACCGGGCTACCAGTACGCCAGGCTGGTACACCAGTCTCCCTGCCGGAGCGACCGTCGGCATCACCGTGACCGGCTTCTACAACAAGTGGGAGGGCGAGTACACCAACGGTGGGCACACGAACCCGCTTCACGGGCGGCAGTACGCGACGGGTCACGGCGGCTCTCGACGCGGCAACAACGCCGCGACGCTCAAGCAGATCGTGCAGAGCATGATCGACATGTGCAACGCGACCGACAACCATCTCTACTTCGTGACCCCGACATACTGGGGTGAGTCCGCACAGCTCGTCCATGACTTCGTCGAGCACGTCGAGCTCCCCTACAAACCGATACGTACCACGCGCAGCGGATACGGACCCGATGCCGCGGAGTACGGGGGGCTCAAGCCAGGACTAAAGGTCTACGTCGAATACTCGAACGAAATTTGGAACCCGGCGGTTGGCGACCCCGCCACGAATTACTGTAGCCGTTGGTACAACTACTATGCGGGGCGCTCCATCGATGCGACAGGATCCGTCCTGCCGATGGGTCCACGTCCAGGCGGCGCTCACCCAGGCTTCGAGGATGACGAGCGGCTCGGCTTTCCGGATATCAGTCTTGCGACTGCCGGCGCTCGCGTCGGCAAGGCGCGCATGTACCAGATGTTCGCGAGTTGGAAGATCGCGAAGGCTGTCGAGGACAAGCTCGACGCGATGGGTCTGCTCGGTACGAAGTACGCCGAGGTCTTCGACCGCTACCGCGTCTCCACGGCCGACCAGATCATCTCGAACTGCGACAAGATGTATCGTCTCCACAAGTCGCGTGATTTGCGGTCGTTCGACGGAGTCCACCCGGCGCACGAAAAGATCTACGCGCACAAGATCGCGCCCTATTCGCGGTACGACGCCAACATCGTCGACAAGGACGCCAAGCGGATTGCGCCCTGGGTCGCCCCCTACAACGAGGGCAACTACGACGAAGCATTCCGAATCCTGTACACGGGCTACCCCGGTATCAACCCCAAGGACTTCGACGGGTGGGCCGAACGCCACCCCTTCCGCGCCCCGGATCCGGGCGGCTCGAACACACGTGAAGGCATTCGGAGCACCACAAAGGAAGTTCCCGCCTACGGTGGCAAGCCCTGGGGAACCTACGAGGGTGGTGCAGGCAAGAGCTTGAAGGAGGCGAAGGCGTTGAACGGCGGCGCGGACCTCTTCCACATTCGTTCCAACGAGCACTGGTACCAATACGAGCAGCAGATCAACAACATGATGTTCACGTTCGAAAGCGGGCTGGAAGAACCGTACATCGACTTCATCTATCGGTTCGACAGCAATGAGCCCTGGGGGATGCCGCACGGACAAAGCTACCCGGCGCGAGAGTTTCCACGATGGCGCGCGTTCGTCGACTATCAGTTCCTCGAGCCTCCACCAGAGCCCAAGCCCGGCCAGACGACGCGCACGTTCGCTCCGAGACCGACCAAAGCCATCATCATCGGCATGATCGTGCTGGCGATCGTGGCGATGGCGATGGTGGCCCTGGTGAGACGCAGGACGGCGCGCGGCTAGGCGAACCCTGGCATCGGTCAAACCGTCGAAGGCGGCGCGCTCTGCTGTTGGGGCGCTTCACGGCGCTCGCCAGGAGAACGGGGCCAGGTAGATCCCCTGCCGTTCTTCATCGTAGCGATACCCGGCCAGATAGAACTGGCCGTCCCACTCGAGGACTTCCGGCGCGAAGAGACCCGGCGGGTCTGCAGGCATCATGGTGGTGAGCTCCCGATCGGGCCAGCGTTTCGGATTCTCCGACGCAAAGACGTTCGTCTGCTCCCAACGGTAGTAGTACCCGTCATGGAAAAGTACGAAAGGGCTTTCGGCGTTGCTGAAGCTGTACGGATCGCCGGGCAAGCTTGCGGTCCCGACGCGGACATCCTCGACCTCGCTCCAGGGTCCGCGGAGCGCGCTCGCGGTGCGCACGCCGACGCTGTGGTTGTTGCGCTCGGGATACCGATTCGGCGTGATCCAGGTGTAATAGGCGTACCAGAGGCCGTCGCGCGGCCGGTTGTCGAACAGCATGACGTCGCGGTTCATCGCGAATAGACGCACGCCGCCATCGTGTGCGGTCTCGCGGGTGAAGGACTTGCCGTCCGTGCTCGACAACAAGAAGGCGGCGCCGTTGCTGCTGTAGATCATGAAATAGCGGCCTCCGTCGCGGACGACATGGGGCGCCTGCAGCTGTCCCTCGCGGTGGGCTTCGTGGACGTCGCTGGTCATGAAAATGCCCATCGGCGTCCAGTCCTCGTGGGTCAGTCGGTCGGTCTCCCAGCGAAACAGAAGCCGTCCCCGGCCGGGGTAGCCGGTGCCGCGGACGCAGGCGACCAGCTGCCAGGTACCATCGGCGGCCTGCCAGATCGAGAAGTCCACGGGTTGCGCCCCTGGATCGGACCACGGTCCCATGTCGGGGTTGCTGGCGATACGCCAAGCAGGCGCCGTCAGGACCGGGACGGCGGGCGCGGGGAGCGGCGCGGAGACGTCCGGGCTTCGAGATTGCGCGGCCGGCCGGCAGGCCGACAGCAGACCAAGGGCCAGAGTCATGCCCCAGGTCTTCCAGCCGGGGAACGACGCGATGGGGATCCGCATCTTTGCGGCTTAGCACCGGCGCCGTCGCTGCGCCGTCGGTCTCATCGCTGCGGCAGGGTGTTTCGGGGCTCGACCGCCGAGCTGGCGGCTCAGGTTTCGGTTTTGGATGGTGCGGGGCTACACCAGGCGCGCAGCCAAAGCAGGTTCACCACGAGCGAGATGGCGAGCCCGATCACGCCGACCTCGCCGAGCGATCGGAGCCCGGGGCTTTCTGCGGTCATCAGAGCGCCGAACGCCAGCATCGAAGTGAGCGTGGACGCCGCGACAGCTTTGTAGGTCGCGTATCTCTCGCGACCTGTGTCGTAGTCGCGTGCCCAACGGACGTGAACTGCGCCGTCGACCGCCAGGCCTACGACCACTGGAACGGCAAGAAGATTGTACAGATGGAGGTCGATCCCGAAGACGCTAAGCATCGACGCGAAAAATATCGTCGTCAACGCCGTCGCGAGGAACACATCGAGGGTGACGGCGAATGAACGGCTCGCGATTGCAGTAGCGAGGACCAGGCCGGCGAACACCAAAGCCAGGATCCAAGGCGAGTCCGCGATCAGTGCCGGAGTGACCTCACCGAGCATCGCAGCCGCCGACGCGAAGGTCACGTCTGGGTGTGCATCGCGCAGCTGGTCGAGCCAGGCCGTGAGCCGTTCCATCGCCGCGGAGTCGGAGCCGCGCAGCCGAATGTAGATGATTCCACTCTTGCCGACCGAACCGTCCTGGAGGACGAGCGTCGAAGCGAGCCACGCGGGGATCTGATCGGGCTGTGGCGGACCCTCGATGTCGACCCACGGCTCGAACTCGTCGAGCTCGTCGAGAAGCTCTTCGTCTTCTTGCTCCGTGGCCTTTTCTCGGGCGCGTTCGAGGGTGCTGCGGAGGTCGTCCAGAATCTCTGTCTTCCGCGCCGAGTCCTCAGGGAAGATCACCTGCGCAGACACCACGACGGGCTCGACACCGAGTGCCTCCATCGCGCCCTGTTTCATCAGGTCGTCGTCGATGGCAGCGCTCACCGCATCGCGCGAGCTCCCAACGAAGAGCGCGCTCGTGTTTCCTCGGGCCCTCATCAAGGACTCGTCGATGCCAGCCCCCACGCCTTTGGGTTGTAGCTTGCTCAAGTTGGACTCGAAGCCGACCTGCATGGCGAGCGGGAGGGACAGCACTCCCGCTGCCAGCACGACTGACGCAAGCCGCTTGTTTCCCCAATCCTTTGCAGCAGGCTGAGGGCCGAGCCGGCTCCTTCCGGGAAGCACTCGCACCATGCTCGGGAACAACGCGAGCGTCCAAAGAAGGGTCACGATGATACCGAGTGATGCCATCCAGCCCATCTGAGAGAAGCCTTGGAAGTCGGTCATCGATAGCGCGCCGAAGCCGCACGCTGTCGTGAGCCCGGCGACCAACAGCGAAACCCAGAGCTCTTTCACGCTCGCCTTTCCGGCGTCGGCCGGGGTCAATCCCTCCGAGCGAGCGGATTGGTAGTGCATCAGAAGATGGATCCCAAAGTCGATCGCCATGCCCGCCAGGATGGCAAGCGCCGAGGCGCTGATGATGTTGATCTCGGGGTCGATGAGGGTGATGAGGCCGACGGCGATCGCGAGTCCGCTCAACATCGGGACCATCAGCTGCACCACGGCGGTTAAATCCCGAAAGAAGACCAGCACCAACAGAAGCGAGCCAAGCGCGGCGAGCACCGAGACGAGACGCAAATCGTCCAAGATGATGACGTGCTCCGAGGGGGCGACGCGGTACCTGCCGCTTACCTCGATTTGTGTGCCCTCCGGCTGCGTCTGCGCCAACGGCTTGGTGATGCTTTCCGCGCGCTCTTTGATCATGCGCGCAAAGCCGAGGTCCCCTGGGGATCCGGACAACATCACCTGGACAGCACAGACGGTGCCATCATCACTGCACAGTGCCTGAGGACCTTCGTCTTCCTGGTCGGCGGCGCCGGCCTGCTTCGCAGATTGTCCGGTGAGCTGTCGAAGCACGGTGCCCGCGGGGGACTCGTCGACGGCTGCTCGAATCGCATCGCTGTCAGGAAGCTCGGGAGGATCGGCGATGGTGACGCAAAGCGGCGAAGCCTTGCATACCTCCCAATCAACCGCTTCTTCTGCAAGCTCGCTCCATTCGTAGAGCGTGTCCTCGTCGACGTAGTAGAGCGCTCGTTCTGCAAGCTCATCCAGCCCGTAACCCGTCATGACCCAGACGGTTTCGGGCCATTGCGAGAATGCTTCAGCGAGCTCCGCGGCAAGGGCCTTGTTTCGCCCCGGGTCGTCCGAGGCGACCAGCACGGTCAGCGGATCCTCGAGGCCGAGCTTGTCGCGAACCTCTTCGATCGACAGGACGGATACCGAGTCGTCGGGAAGAAGAGCCTCGACACCCGTATTCAAGCTCAGGCCGCGCGCAACCCACACCGCGAGTGACGCTAGACCCAGCGCAACGACGACTGTCAGAATGGATCGCGCCACGGCGCGCCACTATAAATCGACGCCATCAGAATACAACCATGATCGGCTCGAGTGCTTCAGCGGTCCTCCTCGACCCCGAGCGGTCTTGAATCTATGCTCGCCGCAGCATGAAGATAGTCGACGTCGCCGAATTCTATGCGGAGCGTGGTGGCGGGGTTCGGACGTACATCAACCAGAAGCTCAAAGCAGGCGCCCGTGCGGGCCATGAAATCGTCGTCGTCGCGCCTGGACCCTCCGATGCGGAGGAAGAGCGTTTCGGAGGCCGAATCTGCTGGGTCAAGGGCCCGCCGCTGCCCGTCGATCCCCGGTATTACGTGCTCTGGCGGGAACGCGCGGTGCACCGGATTCTCGATCGGGAGGCGCCCGACGTGGTGGAGGGCTCCTCGCCCTGGTCGGGTGGATGGTTCGTCGCGCGTTGGCCGGGCCAGGCAGTCAAGACCTTCATCTTTCATCAGGACCCGGTCGCGGTCTATCCGCAGACCTTGCTCGGCCATCGCTTCGGCAACGATGCAGTCGATCGCATGTTCGGATGGTACTGGGCATACCTTCGCTCGCTGAGCGCGCGCTTCGACGCCACGGTCGTCAGCGGGGATTGGTTGGCGCACAAGTTGCGGCGTTTTCATCTTCGACGTCCTGAAGCCGTCCCATTCGGGATCGACAAGGCGACCTTTTCCCCGTCGCTTCGTGATCCGTCCGTCCGGCATGAAATGCTGCAACGCTGCGGTCTTGGCGAGGACGCCGCCTTGCTGGTCACGATCAGTCGCTTCCATCCAGAGAAACGGCTCGGCACGCTCATGAACGGCTTCCAGCTGGCAGCCGCCTCGCGTCCGATGGGTCTCGTGATCTACGGCGACGGACCGCTGAGGGGTTGGGTCGAACGAACCGCAGCGAAGATACCGGGGGTCCATCTGGCCGGCTTCGTCGATGAGCCGGGCGAGATCGCAACTGCATTGGCGAGCGCCGACGCGATGCTGCATGCGTCTTCAGCAGAGACCTACGGGCTCGTCGTCGCCGAAGCGATTTGCTCAGGCCTTCCCATCATCGTGCCGAATCAAGGCGGTGCTGCGGACGGGGCCGTGCTGTCCGTCGCGGAAACGTATGAGCCAGGGGATGCGGTCGACGGCGCGAGGGCGATTGAAGCTCTGCTCCAG
>CBDUCC010000076.1:0-12953 GCA_965365555.1 uncultured Myxococcales bacterium
GCAACCTCCAGCAACAGGCCTCACGCGGCGGAGCTGAGGACACCGCACCGCACAAAACGAGCCAGCCGGCTTCCATGGGCGGCGCGGCGAGCGCGGCTCAGCCTGCCGGCGAAGGTTCGGGCCTGATCGACATTCGGGCGCTGGCGAAGTCCACCACCCCGGGCACCCAAGCGTCGCCCACCCAGGCGGTCGACGATCTTCTCGCAATTGGAACCGGTGGCGCAGGGGGAACCCTCGGCACACCGCTGCTCGGCCCGGCGCCGCTTGAGACCTCCGATGGGAATCGTTGGCTATGGATCGCCGGCGCGGCCGTCGCCGTGATCGCAATCGTAGGCGCCGGAGTCGGCGTGGGTATGGCGCTCGGCGGCTCGGACGACGATGCCCTCGAGATCGCAGCGCCGTCGGCTGCATCGCAGGCAGCTCAGCCACTTCCCGGAAAGCCTGCCCCGGTTCAAGCCGCGCCTCAAGCGACTGGCGAGCCTGCACCGGAGCCGGCGGAGGCCGCGGTCGTCGACATCGAGCCCGAAGAACCGGTCGCTGCCGCCACTCTCGAAGAGCCGAAGAAGGCTGAGCCGCAGAGACGCCCCGCAACGAAACGGCGGAGCACGGCTCAACGACGGCAGCAGAGCGCGACAGCGGCGCCGAAGGCGTCGCCCCCGAAGCGCAAGAGCAACAACCTCGACGCCTTGATGGACGAGGTCGTAGGCGGCAAACCATCCTCGCAGCAACAGCAGGCGCGCACAGCCAGCTCGTCGAGCGACTCGAGCCTCCCGGACGCGCCCTCGCGCAATGACGTGAAGACGGCGCTTCAGGGGGTCAGCGGAGCCGTGAAGGCGTGCCGGAAGGACGCCGGCGGTACTGCCACCGTCAACGTCACATTCAGCGGCAAGACCGGCCGCGCGACCGGCGCCAAGGTCGCCTCGGGTCCCTTCAAGGGGACGCCGGTGGGAAGCTGCATCGAGAGCGCCGTGAAGCGCGCACGCGTTCCGCGGTTCAAGCAATCCGCGTTCAAGGTCACCTTCCCCTACCGACTCTGAGGGAGCGCGCCGCGGTCGCCTGGCTCTCAGCCAAGCGACTCGAGAAACCGCACCCCGGTGGCCACGCCAAACCCGGTTCCTCCCTTGGGCAGGCGTCCGTGCGGCCGGTCGATGAAGGAGGGGCCTGCGATGTCGAGATGCATCCAGGTCGTCTCCTCGACGAACTCCTTCAGGAACAGGGCCGCGGTGATCGAGCCTCCGTAGCGGCCGCCGACATGCTTCAGATCGGCGATCGGACTCTTGAGCGACGAGCGTAGCTCCGTGTCGAGCGGCATGCGCCAGAAAGCTTCGCCCTCGCCCTTGGCTGCATCGAGGTAGCGCTTCGCGAGACCGTCATCGTCCGTGTAGAGCGCTGCGCGGTAGGGGCCGAGCGCCACCATGCACGCGCCGGTCAACGTGGCGTGGTCGATCATGATGTCCGGCTTGAGCTTTCTGGCTGCCCACGTGAGAACGTCGGCGAGAACCATTCGGCCTTCGGCGTCGGTGTTGATGACCTCGACGGTCTTGCCTTGGTAGGACTTGTAGACGTCGCCGGGGCGATAAGCCTTTGCGCCGGTCATGTTCTCCGTCGAGCCAACGACCGCGTGAACTTCGATCGGGAGCTTGAGGCGCGCCGCAGCGAAGACAACCGCGAGAGTCGTCGCCGAGCCGGCCATGTCGCACTTCATGTCGACCATCGATGCCGCAGGCTTGATGCAGAGACCGCCGGCGTCGAAGGTCAGACCCTTGCCGACGAACACCACCTTCTTCTTGGGACGGGTGGGCTTGTAGACCACGTGAATCATGCGGGGCTCGATCGCGCTTCCCTTGTTCACGGCGAGGAATAGATTCATGCCCTCCTTCTCGATTCGCGCCTTGTTCCACACGCGACAGGAGAGCCCGAGCTTTCGGGACTCGCGACTCGCGGCGCGGGCGAGAGTGATCGGATTCAGGTCGTTCGGAGGCGCGTTGACTAGATCGCGGGCGAAGTTGACGCTCTCGGCAATCGCCTTGCCGGCACGCACTGCACTCGTGAGGCCGCGTGTGCCCTTGGGCACACCCAGGATCACGGCGCTTCCGAGGGCCTTCTCGGCATCCTTGTCGCTCTTGTACTCCGTGTATCGATAGCTACCGCCGACCAGCCCCTGGGTCGCAGCACGAACCGACCCGGGAGTCAGATCGGGAAGCTCGAGGGCGGCACTCTTCTGTGCGCGAGCGACGCTGGCGACCGCATGCCCCATCCTCCAGGCGATCACCTCCGCGTCCTTCTCTTCGCCGATCCCCACGAGCAGCAACCAACGCGCCTTCGTGCTCCCGCCGGCGGCAACTTTCAGCGTCTGCGAGCTCTTGCCTTCAAAGCGTTCGTCGGAGGCTAGCGGCTTGACGCTGCCCTTCCCCATCACCGCTTCGATCCTGCCGAGCGTTCGGCCGAGTCGAGTGCGGCCCGAGGCGACGGCAATCGCAACGATGTCCGCAGTCGACTTGTCCCAGGTGCCCTCAGAAAGTGAAATTCGCATCGGTCTCCTTCCAGATCGGTCCGCGAGATACTGGAGCCTGGCGGCCGCCGTCGCAAGGGCGGAACCCGCCGACACAGCCCCTCCATCTACGCGAAACCCGTAGGAGGATGGCTGGCACTCCTCGTGCAACCCACGGCGACGACAGCCGAACGAGGAGGACCGATGCTCGAAGAGAACAAAGTGAAAATCGCATATACCGTCGTCGAACGAGAGAAGGACGGTCGTGAATTCTGGGTGCGCGTGGGCGCGGCATTCGTGAACCGCGACGGAAGTCTTCACGTGCGTCTCGATGCCATGCCGGTCAACGGAAGGCTCCACATTCGTGACTACACCCCGCGAGAAGCCCGGACTCCAGAGCGGGACAAGGCAGCGTGAAGCGGTCCACGCTCCGGATCGCCTTCGTTGTCGGGCTCGGAGCCGCAGCGCTGCTCTCGAGCGTCCCCGTGCAGGCCTCGGAGGGTCCGAACGCTCCTCGAGACCAAGGGCCGCCGACCGAAGCGGAGGATCGGCGAATCAACATCAACGAGGCGACAGCGGACGAGTTGGTCGCCCTCCCCGGGATCGGTCCCTCGCGCGCCGAGGCCATCATCGCCGAGCGACAGAGGCGGCGCTTCCGAAAGGTCGAGGACATCCTGCGAGTGCCCGGAATCGGCCGGAAGACGTTCCTTCGAATCCGAGCGGAGATCCGGGTGCGTTAGGTCTACCCAGGGCAGGCGGAAGCGCCTAGGGTCGCGGGTATGTCACCGGCGATCGAGGTACGGGAAGCAAAGGAGTCCGACTACGCGGTGCTGCTGCGCTTCCACAGGCGCCTCTACGAGGCGCATCGCGATCGGGTCGTCCCGCGGGAGGACCTGCCGCTCATCGCCTACCGCGACTACGATCGGATCCTCGCTGACGATCTGGGTGCGCTGCTCGCCGACCAGACCGCTATCGTGCTCGTTGCGGAGCGTGACAGCACTCCGGTCGGCTACATCACCGGTCGTGTCCTGGTCGAGGCGCGGCGCGTTCTGCCAAAGCGCGGTGTCGTCGAGGACTGGTACGTCGAAGAACGCTTGCGAGGCGCGGGCGTGGGCGCACAGCTCTTGACGGAGCTGGAGAGCCGCTTCGCGGCGCGCAGCTGCCAGGTCGTCGAGTCCGCCACCTGGTCGGGCAACGAGAGCGGCCGCCGAGCCCATGATGCACTCGGCTTTCGCGAAATTCGTGTGCTGTATCGGAAGCGTCTGTGAGTCGCGGCCCGGCCCGCCCCGGACGGTTGGCCGAAGCTCAGTGGACGGCAGGCCGAAACGGCAGCTCGCGAACGATCGCCGCTTCGTCCTCGAGCAGCTCGTCCAAACGGACTTGCACCTCGGAGGGGTCGAAGTACTCGCGGGCCAGGCGAACGAAGAGCCCATGATGTCGGGCCTCGCTCCGAGTGATGTCTGCGTAGAAGTCTTTGATCGGTCCCGGCTCGAGGGCTTCCGCCACCAAGCCGAAGCGCTCGCATCCGCGCGCTTCGACGATGCCCAGAACCAGGAGTCGATCGAGAAAGTACTGCTCTGGGCCGCGCTTGATCCGATTCATCAGCGCCCCGACGTATGGATCTTTCTCGTCGGGCTGACTGGTGAGACCCCGATCGAGGATGATGCGCATGACCTGGGCGTAGTGCTCCAGTTCCTCCTGGGCGAACGGGATGAGCTCACGAACCAGCATCGTGCGGTCGGAGTAGTGTGAGACGAGCTTCAGGGCGGTCGCGGATGCCTTTCGTTCACAGGCTGCGTGGTCGATCAGGAAGGCGTCGAAGTTGCCTAGGACGATGTCGATCCACTGCGGAGGCGTATCGGTGCGGAGGCGAAGCATGGACTACTGGCGAAGTGCGTCGAGGATGGGATCGATCGTCGTGCGCCTCAGTTTGAGTCCCGCCCGGTTGGCGATGACGACAGAACTGATGTCGGCGATCTTCTCCAGCGTCACCAGGCCGTTCTGACGGAGCGTTTCACCGGTCTCGACGAGATCGACGATGACGTCTGCGAGCCCGGTGAGAGGCGCGAGCTCCACCGAGCCCTGGCAGAAGATCAACTCGACGGGAGTACCCCTCGCCCGAAAATGGCGCTCGGCCATGTGCGGGAACTTGGTTGCGACGCGGAGAGGTCGCTCCCGCTTGCCTTCGAGACTCGCTTTGGGAGGACCACAGACCATCATGCGACACTTTCCAATGTCGAGATCCACGGGCGCGAGCACGTCGTAATCGCGCTCCATGAGAACGTCGCGACCGACGATTCCGAGGTCGGCAACACCGTACTCGACGTAGGTCGGAACGTCGTCCGGCTTCAGCAAAAGCCAACTGAGCCCTGACTCATCGTCCTCACGCACGAGCTTCCGGCTCTTGGCGATCAACGCCGAGGTCGGGATCCCAGCCTTTTCCAATCGGGCTCCCAGCTGCTCCAAGACGCGCCCCTTCGGAACGGCGATCACGACGGTATTTCGATTGCGCTCAAGCATCTCCAACGACTCGTTTGATCTGGGCACCGAGCGGGGCCAACTTCTCCTCGATGTGCTCATAGCCCCGATCGAGGTGGTAGACCCGTCGGACCTGGGTCGTCCCCTCGGCTACCAGTCCGGCCAGCACTAAGGAAGCACTGGCGCGGAGGTCGGTCGCCATCACTTCGGCGCCTTCGAGCCGAGAGACCCCGTGCACGGTCGCCGTGCGGCCGCTCACCTGGATGTCCGCTCCCATCCGGTTCAGCTCGGAGACGTGCATGAACCGGTTCTCGAATACCGTCTCCGTGATACGGCTCGTGCCCTCGGCGAGGCACATGAGCATCATCAGTTGCGCTTGCATGTCGGTGGGAAAACCTGGGTGCGGCTGGGTGATGATATCGGTCGGTCGAATCGTTTCGCCGCCGACGACGCGAATGCCGTCCCCCTCGCGCTCCACGGTGGACCCGGCTTCGCGGAGCTTCGCGATGACGGCCTCGAGTGGCTCGAAGGCGATTCCCTGGAGAAGCACGTTACCGCGTGTCGCGGCCGCAGCGACCATGAACGTGCCGGCTTCGATACGGTCCGGAATGATGGCGTGGTCCACGGGGTGGAGCGAATCCACGCCTTCGATCGAGATTACCGAAGTGCCTGCCCCCTCGATGCGCCCGCCCATCTTATTGAGCACCCGCGCAAGCTCTTCAACCTCGGGTTCGCGGGCGCAGTTGGTCAGCGTCGTACGCCCTTTGGCGAGCACCGCCGCGCACATGAGATTTTCCGTGCCGGTGTGTGTCGGAAAGTCGAGCGTGACGTCCGATCCCTTGAGCCGCCCTCCGGGTACCTTCACTTCTACGTAGCCGTGATGGAGCTCGACCTCGGCCCCCATCGCTTCGAGACCCTTGAGGTGCTGGTCGATCGGTCGTGCGCCGATGGCGCAGCCTCCCGGGAGCGAGACGATCGCGCGGCCGCAGCGCGCGACCAATGGACCTAGTACCAAGACCGAGGCCCGCATCTGCTTGACGAGATCATAGGGCGCGGTCGGCTCGATGCGTCCGGCGGCCATGACATGGACTTGGCCCTCCGCATACGAGGCATCGACACCGAGCCGTCCAAGAAGCTTCGTCATCGTGTGGACGTCTCGGAGATTCGGAACATTTCGGAATACGTGCTCGCCATCGGCGAGAAGCGCCGCCGTCATGATCGGGAGCGCCGCGTTCTTGGCACCGCTGATCGGCACCGTGCCAGCGAGGCGCCCGCCCCCGATGATTTCGATCGAGTCCACGTCGCCCTGTTACCCCGTGCCCCCGCTTGGGGCAACTTCAGGCGAAGAACAGACCCAAGACAAAGGAGCCGAAGCCCGCCAGCGCGGCGAGCATGGGCGCGCGAGCGGCAGGCCAGTGCGGATGCCCCGCTTCATCGAATCCACGTCGAATCAGGGCGACTAGCGATGCCAGCCAGAGGGCGAAGCCAACGAGAAGAAGTCCGCCCCAGAAAGGCTCTGGGGCGATCCGGGAGTCGAGCTCGGTGCGGCGGACGCTCGCATCCTCCATGTGAGCGTTACGCGACTCCTCGGCGGTCTCCCCCCGCACGAGCAGCCGAGCAATCTCGGTCCGAGCGCGCTCGACCTCGGCGGGGGTACGCGATACCAGGGCGCGGGTCGACTCGACTCCGCCGAGCAGCGACCGACAGGCGAGTAGTGCGCTCGGAATGTCACCAGCCGCCTCCTTGATCTGCGCAATTCGTGTGAGTCCCTCCACCGCATCCGGATCGAACGGGCTGAGGGGAAAGGACCAGCGAAGTGCGCGTCGATAGTGATCGATCGCCCCTCGGAAGTCTTCCCGTTGCTCGCAGCCCTGGGCAGACGCGATCTCGCGCTTGGCCTCCAGGGCGACTCGGATCGACAGGACCGCCATCACGACCACGAGGGCAAGCGAAGCGGCAAGCCAGCTGTGATCGCGTGCGGCTGTCACAGGAAGTCCCGGCGACGGAAGATCAGGGCCGCGACCGCCAGCGTCACGCCCGCATAGAGCACCGCGTAGCCGAGCGTCGTCGCAAGATAGGCCAGCGGCTCGCCGAACGAGCTGCCTTTGGTGATCAAGGTCGTTCGGCCCGGAACGAAGAGGTTGAAGTTCGGGACGATCTCGGCGAGCCAGCCGAGCAGGCGTTGAATGCCGGGGCTGAGCACCCGGGTCTTCATCGCAACCATGTCGTGAGCGGAGCGGCCCACGAGCCAGACGCCAAACGTGAATGCGCCGGTGAGGAACGGTGTAGAGAAGGAAGAGAACAAGAGAGCGACGGCAGCGAGGATCAGGACCTCTCCGACATTGAGAAGGAAAGACGCGAGGAGGCGAAAGAGCTCTACGTCGACGGTCGAGCACAGCCACGTCGACGCGCCGAGTGCGAGCAGGGACCACAAGGGCACGACCAAGGTGCGGTCCTTCGAAATGACGAATCCGACTCCAAGCAAGGCGAGCAGGACGAGGGGCACGGCAACGACGAGAACGGTCGAAGCACCTGCCTGGACCGCAGTGACCAGGAGCTGAAGGGCTCCCATGATGGCGATGAACACCGCGCAAGTAGCCACGATTCCAAAGTACTTGCCGAGAAGGAACTCGAAGCGCGCGATTGGCTTCGGAAGAATGACGTAAAGGGTCTTTCGCTCGATTTCCTTGTAGAGGAGCGAGGAGCCGAGGAAGATGGCAATGATGACCGAGAACAGTGAAATCGAGGCCAGTCCGAGGTCGGTCACGACCCGCATGTTCTGATCGAGAGAGAGCTCGCCGAGCGCCAGGGTGAGAGCCAGAACGCCTGCCGCGAAGACCAAGACTCCGAAGAGCACGCGATCGCGCACGGCCTCCCGATAGGTGTTCAGTGCGATCGCATAGATTCGTCCGATGCTCACGGAGCGGCCCTCTGGTCGGGATCCGCGGCCGGGATGGCGCTCGGCGCAGAGGAGCTCCAATAGGCTCGTCCGGTGGCGAAATGACCGAGTACGTTGACGGCCATCAGCATCATCATCGCGGACGCTAAGGTACAACCGACCTCCAGCCAGCGTGAAGTTTCGGGCCGGCGCCCGAGCCCCCATGCCCGAAACGATGCGGCGATGCCCTGACCGAGGTAGAGGCCGAGTGCGGTGAGTCCGACGACGTAAAAGGCGAGGATCGGAGGGCGGGAGAGGAACATCCGAAGGAGCTCGTAGCGACTGATGGCGACGGGCCCGGCCCGCATGGCCATCGCCCAATAGACGACCAGGTGGGCCCCCACGAAGCCCCAGGCAATACCCCCGGAGAGACGCTGAAGCCGTATGCAGCCCTCGGAGCGGTAGGGGTGGGCTGCGTCATCCTCGCTCGGGCAGAAGCGTTTCCAGCCATGGGCGTAGGCGAAGAGCGAGGCGACGACGAGGAGGCTAGCCGCTGCGAGTCCGAGCCAGCCCGCAGATGCGGAGACGGCGTAGGCAGGTGCGCCTTGGAGCGCAGGCCAGGAGCGGACCAGCTCGACGACGAAAAGCGCGGCGATCGGCCAGACGGTGGTGGCCACGTGGCTGCGATACCGAGACACCGCTACTACGTACCGTCCTGGCCGGCAGGCGGCCAGTTTACTTCAGGGCGAGCGCGCCCCCGGAACCCTCGGACTGGCGCTTCAAGCCGAGGAGTGTGAGAGGCTCGTCCGAGAGGGTCATCCGCACTCGGTCACCGATGCCCACGGCGTGAACCTTTTGTGTGCCGTCGAGGAACAGTCGCCCCTTGGTCATTCGGCTCGTGATCTCGAGCGCTTCACCCGGAGACACGAGTCCCTTGATCAGATCGTACCTGTTATCGACACCTCGATAGGGCTCCCGAACGACGAACTGAATCTTTTGTGATCCAACTGGAAGGACCTTGCCACCGGCCGAGCGCAAAGCTGCCGTCGAGCCGGCAGCTGGCCCCACCCATACGCCGCTCGACATTTGCCGCTCCCGATTGCCAGCGTGGTCTAGAATGTAGCGCGAAGTCGCCGCCGGACTCTCATGGCAGTAGAGCGCATCGTTCAACACCCGGGTGGAGATGAGGCGGTCACCGAGCTCGACCCGCATTCGCGCCAGCCTGCTGGACTTCAAACGCCCATCGAGCGCGGCCGACAGCACCTCGTCGACGTCGTGTGCATCCCCGGCGCAGAAGTATCCCACACTGGTATCCGGAGCACTGTTGATCGCCAACATGGGCGTCGCGGCATTCGCGAGGTGCGACGCCCAGAGCAAGGTGCCATCTCCTCCGAGCGTGACGATCAGATCCCAGGCGCCCTCCGCGGGCATGGGTTCGGGCCGGTATCGGAGCACTGCACGGGCGCCGAGCTCTCGAAGGGCCGATTTGGCGCGCTTCAGGGTCTCCTGGTGCACCTCGTGCTCCTGTAGCAGGCCCTCGACCGATATGTCGCTGTGCGCAATGAGCTCCTCGAGCCGCTCCTGCGCCCGGCCGACGTATCGCTGATACGTGCTCTTCTTGTAGACGACGAGGACTCGGGGACGCATGGATGTCTCGCGTTCGGGGCCGCGAGGCGCGGAGCCTCAGTGGTTGGGGATCTTCTTGGCGTCGGCCAGGAATCGCTCGAGACCGATGTCCGTGAGCGGATGCTTGAGAAGCTGGTGGATCACCTTGTGGGGAATCGTCGCCACATCCGCGCCGATCATGGAGGCCTGAACCACGTGCACGGGATGGCGAATGCTCGCGGCGAGAACCTGTGTCTCCAAGCCGTAGTTTCGGTAGAGCGTGACGAGTTGCTCGACCAGCTCCATTCCGCTCCCGCTGATGTCATCGACCCTGCCTATGAACGGGCTGATGTACGTGGCTCCAGCTTTGGCGGCGAGTAGCCCCTGCGTCGCGCTGAAGCAGAGAGTGACGTTGGTTCGAATCCCTTCCTCGGTCAGCGTGCGGACGGCCTTGAGACCCTCGGCGATGAGCGGAATCTTCACGACGATGTTCTCGTGCATGGCGGCGAGGTCGCGCGCTTCACGCATCATGCCGTCGTAGTCGGTTGCAATCACTTCAGCGCTGATGGGCCCATCGACCAACTCGCAGATGTCGACCAATACGTCTTTGAACGGACGGCCGGTCTTGGCGACGAGCGACGGATTCGTGGTCACACCATCGATGACGCCCATGGCGGTGGCGTCTCGAATCTCTTCGATGTCTGCGGTGTCGATGAAGATCTGCATGCTGCTAGTAAAGAGCGGCCACCCCGTAGGGTCAAGCGGAGTCTCTCAGCCGCGCCGGTGCGAACCGCCATTTCACTCCTGAATGACTTCGATGTCCACCTCGGGGTTTGGAGCCTCGGCCGGGGCTGGAGCACGCTCGGGGACCTGCGAACAGACGACGAGGGTCGCCGCAATCGCCGCGATCAGCCACAATGCAACTCCCGAAGGGGTCCACTCGCTCTTCACATGCATGATCGGGCTCTCCAGGAGGGTTTTGCAGCGGGATTGAACATCCGGCAACCGAGGTCGTCGAACCGGCATGCCTAGATTACTCGTCATCGTCATCGCTTTGCAGGCGTTCCACGCGAGCGCGCTGGCCGAGAACCGAAGCAGCCAGGTCGATGCGACCGTTGCGAGGCTCGGCACGCTCGACGCAACGGAGCGCGAGCTGCTCGAGCCCTTCCTCACGCGAGGGCCGGTGCTCCTCACCGAGTTCTCGAACCGGCAGACCGACCTCCCAGCCGTGATCTATGCGGCGGCGATCCACGCCCCCGCGCAGGTGGTCGCCGAGGTCATCGGACACCCAGACCGCTATCCGAGCTTCATGAGCGGACTGGGATCGGTCGACGTCCAGTCGAGGACCCCCACCATGCTCGCGTTCGACTGGACTTGGGGCGTGAGCCTGTTCTCGATGACCGGACAAAACGTCATGACGACGTACCCCGCCAGCGCCGAGCGCGGCTATCGTTTCGACATCCGAACGATCGGAGGAGAGCTCGGAATCGGTCGGGTGATGTGGCGCGTGTTCTCCGATGGTCCGCAGAAGTCCGTCGTCGTGTTTTCGTCGCGGCTGGACATGCGGGATGCGAACTACATCACGCGTCAGCTCTCTCAAGAGGGAAACGCGGTCAACCGAACGATCAACGTAGCCGTGGCCATGGTCACGTTACTCGAGATCAAGGAGCAGGCGGAGACGCTCGTCGGATCACACGTGAGCACCAGAGCCCCAGCCAAACCCTTGCAACGGCCGGACTTGGACATGAACGCTCTTCGCGGAATCCTCGGACGAGGCGACCTGGTTTTCATGGATCTGGATGGGTACACGATGCAGCGTGTGACCGTCGTTGGACGAACAGGCGCGAGTGTTCAGCGGGTTCGGCGCGTCATGCTGGATCCCGAGGAGTTCGGGCAGTCTCTGCTGCACGGAACCTGCGCAGAGATCGTCGAGAAAACCGAAGAGGGCGTTCGATTTGAATGGGAGATTCCGATTCCGCTCATCCACGTTGGCGGTGAGATGATTCTTCGTCCGAGCCCATCCGTCATCTCCGTGGATGGTCTGTCCGGAACACTGTCGCAGGGTCGCTGGCGGTTCGATACGCATCGCTACCGGGGCGGTGAAGCCGGCGTCGTCGCCTGGGCGACCTTCGACCCGGCTGATTCGCCGAAGTTCATTCGAAAACTGATCGCCGGGAACACGTACTTCTCCCACGGGTTCGTGGCAGCGACGCAGCTCGCCGTGATGCGCTCGCTTCGAACGCGGGTCCACGGCTGGAAACGCTAGTCGGCGCCCAACGCGCCGGCCTCGACGCCGGCGTCGCTTTGTGACTCTGCATCCACAGATCCGTCGATCGCGCCGCCGTCGGTCCCGGCATCGACGAGAAGTGACCGATCGAAGTCGACGACCAGCGAACATCCTCCAAGATCGAGCGCCGTCACCAAGAGGATCGCGAATACTCGGGGTCTACTCATCTCAGAACCGAAAAGTGGCCGTCGCGCCCGCACCGCGGGTCTCGATACGAAGTCTCGCGGTCTCGCGCTCTCGTTTGCGCTTGTTTTTGTGAGTCATGAAGAGCGTGAAGGATGTAATCGCTGAAAGCGCTGCGAGGCCAAAGGAGAGGTCCGCAAACAAGGCGAGGCGCTCCCCTCGGTCTGCGGTGCTCGCGTTGGGGTCGTCCTGGTAGTCCTTCTCTTTGCGGAGCGCGACAACCCCGAGCACGGTGCCGCTCACGAGCGACGCAGCGGCGATGCTACCGGTCGCAATCACAGCCCGTCGAATCGTGCGGTCCTCTCGCTCCTTGGCGAGCTCGGCTTCGAGCCTCGCCTCCTCGGTCTGTTCGAGGGTCACCTCGCTCTTGGTCTCCGGAGAGAAGCTCAGCTCTCGTACCTCCCCGAATCCGACCTGAACGGTCTCCTCGCCCACCTGTCGACCGTCGCCGACGACGACGACCTTGTGGGTCCCCGGGCCCACCTCGAGGGTCGCCGGCGTCTTCTGAGGGACCGGGACTCCGTCAAGCAGAATTGCGTGGCCTGGCTCGATTGAACGAACGACGAGACGTGCAGGGCGTTCGAGAAGGGTCGCGATGCGGGCCTCGATCGAGGCTCGGTCCGGGGCGTCCGGACGTTCGAGGAGGTACTGTTCGAGCATCGCGACCGCGCCAGGCACGTCGTCACGGCGCTGACGAGTGTCCGCAATGGCCACCAGCAAGGCCGGGTCTCGGCCTATCGAGTAGCCGCGTAGCCATGCCTGTTCGGCGTCGGCATAGCGCTTCGCCTGAAAGAGCTCGACTCCGAGCCGATAGGCGGGCTCGGCCGAGGTCATCGCGGAAAGTATGCCGCCGAGCTCTGCACTGTCGGGAAGCGGAGCTGCCGCGCTGGGTCTCGGCTCGTCCTCCCGCGCTGGATCGGTCTGCGCGCCAACGGGGCTAGCCAGGCCGACCAAGAGCAACGAGAGCGCGAGCGACCTCATCGCACTCAGACTCCTCCCGAGCCGCCCGCCCCGGAGGTCCCACCGTTGCC
>CBDUCC010000077.1:0-12852 GCA_965365555.1 uncultured Myxococcales bacterium
GGATGACCGACGTACTCATCATCTATGTCAGCGACGGAGGGGCTACGCTCACGCTGAACCGGCCCGAGGCGCGCAACGCCCTCAATCAGGAACTCCGCGACGCCGTCATCGACGCCATGGATGACGCCGAGGCGGACGACTCGGTGCGGGCGCTGGTGCTTACCGGCGCCGATCCTGTGTTCTGCGCCGGCCTGGACCGGAAGGAGATCGCGGCGCGGTCCGAGGGGGGCCTCGAGGCCGCCCGCCACGAGCGACGGCTGCGCATCGAAGCTCTTGCGAAACGGACGGGACGGCACAGAGGCGTGCAGGAGCCGGAGCTCGACTCCACGCTCGGCAAGCTCGGCAAAGACTTGCAACACGGACCGATAGTTGCCGCGCCGACCGCGTCGCCGCCCGGGGACGAGATTCGGGTCTTCCACCATGAGCTCTTTGAGATTGGCGGTGGCGATCCACACGCTCTGCCGCGCCTCCAAGACCGCCTGAGTCACCTGCTCGTAGTGGTCGCGGTCGGCGAGCAGATCGAGCTGCACGGGTCGAGGCACGAGCTAGTCCATCTCCCGGTATTGCTCTTCTTCGGGCAGCTCGTCGGCGTCGAGGAACGCCAGATCTTTCTGCGTGAAGAGGCGATCGAGCCCCTTTCGAATGGGCACGAGCATGGCGATGCACAGGGGGAAGGCGACGCCGAGCCAAGAAGACTTGACCGTCCAAAGAACGATCAAGCAAGCCATCTGAATGAGTGTGTAGGTATGAAGCACGGTTCGCGGTACCCGTCGCACGTAGTGCGTCGGAGGGTACAAGGTAGGGTCGGTCACCCAAAGCTTCAGACGGTCGATGAACTGATTGCCACGAAGTGAGGCGATACCCATGAACAGGAACAAGCCGAACACTACGGACATCGGTATCTCCCGAAGAAGACCCAAAAACAGTAGCGACCCACCGATCATCAAATGCACGACGAGGGCCGTGAGTCGATTCTCTTGGACCGAGATGATGTGCTCTCCCCGAGCGTGATGCCGCACGGTCGCAAGCGCGCGCACGTGGTTGAGGGAGCGCACGGTCGCGGCGACGAGCCAAGGCAAGCCGAACGCTGCGCAGACGGCGACCAAAACGGCAACGACCGCCATATCCAGGTTGTAGCCAGAGCCCTTCCGCAGACGGTGGTGCGGACTGTTGACGATCCGGACCGTGATGTTCTGATCGAGAAAGAGCAGCACCGTCGCGAGAAGCGCAATGGGAATGGACGCGAACCAGAACCAGACCGGCGCGTCCAGTGGGTTCACGAGCCATGCGCGTCCGCTCGTCGTGGCGAACCGGTCGGGAACCGCCAGATGGTCGAGCTCGATGGGACGCATCTCCCAGGCCACCACGGTCATCAGCGCGATCGCGATCGCCGGACCGAAGTCCGCCAGGAACTCACGGGTCGTCTTCGTCAGCAACGGCTTCTGCCGAAGGCTAGAGAGCTGCTGAGCGATCACGTAGGTCCCGAGCGCGAGGACGAGAGCGAGCAACTCACCGGTGCTCGGAACCTCTTGTCCGAGGACGTCTCCGAGAATGTCTCGGAGCGCCTCCGTGATGAAGATTGCAGAGATCAGCGCTGCGAAGATCTCATCGGTGAACCGAGTGAAGTACCGGATGTACCGGCTCGCATTCGTGATCGCGAGCACCATCATCATCAGAGCCGTCCATATCCCGATCCAGAACAGCCCGGGCAGGAATGGGACTCCGAGCTGTTTACAGAGCACGTAGAGGATCGCGATGAAGATCGTGACCGGGCCGGTGCTTCCGAGGAGTGTGAGAGGTTGCCCAGCGAGCAACGAGTAGGCGACCCCTCCGACCGCCGTCGCGAGGATGGCCTCCACCGTTCCGATCTGCCCATCGGTGAGGAAAGCGAGGAGGCCCCCGAACGCGATCGAAGGTGCGAGGCAGGCGAAGAACAGGAACAGAATCGTCGCGAGGCCCTTCGTATTGAAACCGTCGACGAAATCACTGGCGTAGAACGGCAGCTTCCTTTGCACATCGGCACGCAGTCCGGCGCCCAGACCGCTTTCGGGCGGCGGCACACTCGGGTATGAGGGCATCATCGATGGGCGGCGTTGGTCGGGCGGCGCCTCGACGTACTCGAGGTAGAGCTGGTACGTCGCCAGCACCTGCATGGGGTCGTTGGCTCCGATGATCGACGCGCTAAAGCGCTCGTCGTGGAGCATCCAACCGAACGGCTCGAGGTCCTCGTTGATCGGTGTCGGAGCCCCATAGGGCGCGACGACCAGCCAAACGTAGTGCACCTTCTCGTGGTCACTTGCGCGAATTCCGTCAGGCACTCGGATCAGCGCGCAGCGATACGAGTCGTGGTCTTGCGCCTCGTACCGCACGCGGAGGACACCGACACCACCGCCGAGATCGTGAAGCTCGCCCTCCCCGCGCTCGTGCAGGGTCTGCTGGATGGCGTGCCGCTGTCGTAATCCCAGTTTGCCCGAGCGAACGAGTTCGTCGAGTGCCTGACGAACGAGCTCCGGCAGATTAATCGCGGCCAGGTCGAGAAAGATCTCGGTGTCATGAAGTCGCTTCTGCAAGCCAAACCCGGTCGAAGGTCGGAAGGGTCACCGATCTCCACCGAGATGGAAAGAGCGAACTGCCCGCCCCGCGCGCCTACAGCCTGGTGGGCGACGCGGCACGATACGAAACGCTCAGCCCGTACCGATGCAGCCGCGCACTACATCCATCAGCGTCTCGGTTCCCCAGGCGAGGCCATCCACCGGAATGCGCTCGTCGTGTCCATGAAACATGTCTGCGAAGCGCAGTGTCGGCGGAAGCTTGACCGGTGCAAACCCGTACCACTTCGAGCCGATCGATGTGAACGCCTTTGCATCGGTGAATCCCTGAAGAACGAACGGCACGACCGGCGCATCGGGTGCGCGTTCACGCATGACTCGGTGAATCAACGAGTAGAGCGACGACTCCTTCGGGTCCGTGACGACCGGGGGCAGTGAGTGCACGACACCGAGTGAGACATGCTCACCAAGCACGGCGCCGAGCTCGCGCAAGAAATCGTCCTCGGTCTGGCCGGGAAGGATTCGCCCGTCGATCTCCGCCTCCGCCACTCCAGGGATCACGTTCGTCTTGCTTCCCGCACGAAGAACCGTTGGCGAGGCGGTGTTTCCCAACAGCGCGCGAAACGCACGACGGACGGATGGATCCGGTAGCACTCGGAGCAGCGCGGGGCCGAGCCGCGGACTGCCGAGCATGTTGACGATCGGCCGAATGGGCGCCGGGAGACTCGACGCAAGCGCACCAACGAACTCCTGAACCGGCGCCGAGGCGTGACGCGGTAGCCCTTCCTTGCCGAGTCGAGCGATTGCTTCGCTCAAGCGGACCACTGCGGAATCCTCACGGGGCATGGAGCCATGTCCAGGCTCACCGGTCGCGCGAGCCCTCACCCAGCAGACGCCCTTCTCCGCAACCTGAACGGTGTAGAACTCCTGGCCGGCGATGCGAAGGTTGAAGCCGCCGCCTTCTCCAATTGCGAACTCACTTCGCACCAAGTCTGCGTGATTCTCGCAGAGCCACAGAGACCCGTATCGGCACCCGGCCTCTTCGTCGGCTACCCCTGCGAAGATGAGGTCGCGTTTCGGTCGAACACCTTCTCGTGCCAACCGAGTCATGATCGCAACCGACATGGCGGCCATGTTCTTCATGTCGATCGCGCCGCGCCCCCATAGGCAGCCGTCGTGAACTTCCCCGCAAAACGGAGGATGCTCCCAGGAACCTGGCTCGGCCTCCACCACATCGAGGTGCGCCGTCAGAAGGAGCGGAGGAAGCTCACCGGTCCCGCGGAGACGCGCAACGACGTTTCCCCGGCCGGGCGCGCTCTGCAGAACCGAGGGCTCGAGACCTGCCGCGCGAAGCTCGTTGGCCAGCAGCTCCGCTGCTGGAAGCTCGTTTCCCGGCGGGTTGGTCGTATCGATTCGGAGGAGCGCCTGGCAGAGCCGAAACGAATGCTCCGCAAGATCCAAGTCACTGTTGGTCATTTCGTATTCCTCCGGTGTACCCGAAAGCGCGGTAGAGCGTAAGTGAACAGCGCTTGATCCACGGACGCCCTTGCCCCAGGTTCTGCCTGAGATGAGCCACTTCGACGAGATCGGCGGAGAGCCGGTGCTGAGGGAAATCGTGGACGATTTCGTCGACCGCTGCTTCGACGACACGATGATTGGCTTTCTCTTTCAACGCGCGGATCGTGACCGGATCAAACGTTTCGAGTACCAGCATGCGGCCGAGCACCTCGGGGGTCCGGTGGTGTATGAAGGGCGCCCCCTCGACGAGGCTCACCGTCCCCACCGGATCTTCGGCGGTCAGTTCGCGCGACGCCGTCAGATCTTGACGGAGACGCTTCGCGACCACGGCGTCCCCCAGGCGGTCGTCGACGCCTGGATCGCTCACCAAGAGGGGTTGCGAACCTTGATCACCAAGGACGCCGACTCCAGTTGCGTAGGTTGACGATGGGCGCTTCCAAGGAGGGTCTGGTCGTGCGCTCGACCGCCGGCTTCGTCGATGTCTTGTTGGCAGATGGAGTCGTTCAGTGCCGGATGCGCGGAAGACTCAAGAACGCTCCTCGGACCACGGACATCTGTGTCATCGGCGACCGGGTTCGAATCGAAGAGCCCGACGACCACACCCGAGTCGTCGTCGAGGTGCTCCCTCGAAAGACCCGGTTCTCGCGACGTCAGCCCGGTCGTGGACCTGCACGAGAGGACGTGCTGATCGCCAATCTGGACCAACTCATGATCACGTTCGGGCATGGCTCCCCACCGCTGAAGCGCCGCCTCCTCGATCGCTTCCTCGTGATCGCCGAGCACCAGCAGGTTCAGGCGTTGATCGTGATGAACAAGTCGGACCTCGCCGAGCCCGGAGGATCCGACTGGAAAGAGCTGTACGAGTCGCTCGGCTACCCCGTACTGGAGGTCAGCGCTGCGACGAATCGTGGCTTGGCCGCACTGCAGACCGCCCTCGCTGGGAAGATTTCAGCCTTCGTCGGCCCGTCGGGCGTTGGCAAGAGCAGCCTCATCAATGCGATCGTGCCCGGTCTCGAGCTCGAAACCGCAACGGTGAGCGACCACCACGGAAAGGGCCGACACACCACGCGCGTGGCGACCTTGCACCGCCTACCGTCCGGGGGCTTCCTGGCTGACACGCCGGGAATTCGGGAGCTCGGAACCTGGGAGCTTCCGCTCGATGACCTCGATCGATGCTTTCCGGAGCTCGAAGAGCGTCGACGGGATTGCGCCTTTCGCCGATGCAGTCATGCCCACGAGCCACACTGCGCCGTGCTCGAAGCGCTCGCACGCGGCGAGATCGATGCCGAACGGTACGAGAGCTACCTGAGGCTGAGAGAAGAGGCCAGCGCCTAGCGAGTACGCTGAGTCAGGTCGAAGCGGGCACGGGCGACGCCGTCCTTCTTCACGGCAACCTTGCGACTCGTCTTACTTCCATCGGGAAGCTCGAAGTCCAAGCTGACGAGTCCGAGCGGGGCATAGACCGTCTCGATGGGTGTGCGACCGAGCAGATCGCCCGCGATGTACACATCGGAAGGTGGCGTGGTCTCGACTTTGACGCGCCCGAACGCCCCCGGCTGCGCGCCACCTTGCTTGCCGAGAAGTCGGGCGGTGACACCTGCGGTCTCCCCGTGCCCGACGTCGACTTCGCTCGACCAGGAGGCGAAACCAGGAGCCTCGACGCGGACACGATACTGGCCGTGCATCAACCCCGTGAGTGCAACGGGCGTGACACCCTGTTCCTTGCCATCGAGGTATACCTTCGCGCCCGGAGGCGAAGATGCGACCAGGATCCGCGCGCCATGTTCACGAAGCAACGGATTGTCGTCTACGGCGACCTCTGGTGGACCCTTCTCTTCGAACACGCCTTCGACGTTCTTGACCACGTCTTTGACTAGGTCGGTCTTCTCGTAGGCCACGGCCAGACCACCGACCAAGACGGCGGCGAGGGCGACGGCATGCTTCCACCCGAACCCTCGGCTCGCATCAGCGGGAGCCACGCGCTTACGCGGAGTTGCGCGTTTTGGAATCGTTTTGGGCTCGTCCGTGGACTGCCGGTTGGCAGCCGGTCCGGTGCGAGCCGGCGTGGGAAGTGGAGCGACGACGGGCGCATCGAGTAGATGGCCGAGGTCCATGTCTTCGGGCGAGCCGTCGACCTCGATCTCACGGAGCGCACCGGGCACCTGAGCCAGACGCGACTGACCGCTCGATGCCGCCGATGAAGACGCCGAGGACGAAGACGAGGAGTCGTTTCCCTGATGCATGTCCAGCGTGATCGAGGCGCCGAATGGCACCGTATCGACGCGAGGTCCGCGCGTGTACTCTTCTGGAAACACCTTCTTCACGAAGTCAGCAACCTCGCGTTGCTTTGCGAGCATGTCGTTTTCTTTGGCGAACCGCTCGAGCTCGTTTGCGAACTCCGCCGCCGTTTCCCAACGGTCGGAGGCCTCCTTGGCGAGCGCCTTTTGCAGAATCCTATCGAGATCATCCGAGATGTCGGGCAAGCGATCCTTCAAAGAAGGGACCGGGTCCATGATGACGGCGCGCATCGTGGCTGCTTCGGTCTTGCGTCGGTAGAGCGACTTGCCGGTGATCGTCTCGAAAATGCAAACACCGAGCGCGAACACGTCCAACCTGTGGTCGGCTTGTCCAGCAGTGCACTGCTCGGGCGCCATGTAGGCGAACTTGCCCTTCACGACGCCCGCCTGAGTCTTGTGAGCGCGGTGATCGGCCTTGGCGATGCCGAAATCGAGCAGCTTCACGGAGCCGTTGTACCCGATCATGATGTTGTGCGGCGATACGTCTCGGTGAATGATGTTGAACGGCTCGCCGTGTTCATCGTTCGCGATGTGCGCGTAGTGAAGTGCACGCGCGACGTCGATCCCGACTCGGAGCGCGATCGGAAGTCCGACCCCTCCCGACCTACGTGCCTTTCGAATCATGCGGCCGAGCGGCATCCCGTTGATCCACTCCATCACGATGAAGTGGGACCCCTCGTCCGCGCCGCATTGATGAAACTGGCAAATGTTCGGGTGCTTGAGCTGCATCCCGATCTTCGCCTCGTCCAGGAACATCTGAACGAAGTCCTTGTCCTGTTCGAAGTGCGGCAGGATTCGTTTGACGACGAGGAAGCGATGATCGCCGTCGTTGTTGATGTGACGCGCGAGTAGGATTTCGGCCATCCCACCGAGCGCTAGCCTGCCCAGGATATCGTAACCTGCGAACTGGCCGAGGACCGGGAGATCGACCGGCGGCTTCGGAATATCACTGGCTAGAGATGGCTGCGTCACTCTTCCCCCGGAAGCCGGCTTGGGAAGATCGAGTTCGCCAGTACCCCCTGCGACCCCTGACAATCCTCCCTCGGAACCTGCCACACCAAACAGCATAGCCGCTCGTCGGACCGGGGGGCTACTTCGCGGGCCCGAAAATTCGTAGCCGCTGGTATCCTGTGCGCTGACTCACAAAAGGCGGTCGATGCGGGCAAGCTCGCGGCACATGTTCTTCTGGTGCGCTTCGAGGGTGCCACCGCCGATCTCCAGCAGCTTGGCGTCGCGCCAGAGCCGCTCCACGGCGTACTCGGAAACGTACCCGTAGCCGCCGAGCACCTGAATCGCCCGGTCGGCGATCTCCTTGCCCACCGTGGAGGTGAACAACTTGACCCCGTCCGAATCGAGGCGACCGCCCTGGCTGTCCAGCTCCATCGATGCCGCCGTGTAGTAGGTATACGCGCGTCCGGCCATGTACTGCGCATACGATTCGGCGATGTGCCGCTGGATCTGCCCGAAGTCGCGCAGCGGCTTCCCGAACGAAGTGCGTTCGCCGGCATAGCGATTCATCACTTCGATCGAACGCCGTGCGATACCAACGCTCATCGCCGCCAAGGTCACACGCTCGATCTCCAGGTTGCGCATCATGCAGACAGTTGCTGCGCCTTCGGAGCCGACGAGGTTTTCTGCAGGAACTTCGCAGTCTTCAAAGACCAGCTCTGCGGTGGTCGATGCACGCATGCCCAGCTTGCCCTTGATCTTCTGGCCCAACGAAAACCCGGGGGTTCCCTTCTCGACGATGAACATCGAGATTTGGCTGCGCGGCTGGCCCTCGAGCCGCGCGTAGACGAGAAAGGTATCACCGAGCTCGGTGTCACTCACGGCACCGTTGGTGATCCACATCTTGGCGCCATTGAGCACGTAGCGGTCGGCCTTCTTCGTGGCAGTCGTCTGCATGCCGAGCACGTCGGTACCAGCGCCGGGTTCGCTCATGCACATCCCGCACACCTTCTTGCCCGAGGAAGCGTCGGGAAGATACTTCGCGCGCTGCGCGTCGTTTCCGTTCACTTGCAGGTTGTTAGCAAACAGCATGGAGTGCGCGAGGTAGGCGAGCGCAAAGCCAGGGTCCGCGGCCGAGAGCTCTTCGTGCACGATCACCGCGGCCACGGGATCGAGCCCGGATCCGCCGAAGCGCTCCTCGACCGTCACGCCGAGGAGCCCGAGGTCACCAAGCCTACGAAACAGCTCGATGTTGAAGTGCTCAGCCTGATCGGATGCTGCCGCCTGGGGGTCGACTTCGCGCTCGGTAAACGAGCGGACGAGCTCTCGCAGCGCGCGGTGCTCGGCGGTGGGGTTGAAGAGGTCGCTCATGGAGCGGACCTAACACGCGAGCCGGTCCTCCGAAAGTGGACCCCTCAGGCAGCGTCCGCCACCGACGCCCTGGCGAGCACGCTCTGCACGATCGCGCGAGATGCGACCGTGCAGGCCCGTTCCATGTCCTCGACGCGGCCGTCGAGCTGTGCCTCCGCAAGTGCGAACACGATGCCGACGAGCAGCTCGGAATGAAGCTCTGCATCGGCCGGAGACATGCTGGGGCGAACCTGGACCACGATTTGATTCATCCGCTCCCGTAGAGTGTCGGTGAGGAGGGTCCACCGGCGGCCAAGCGCCGAAGTCTGATCTCGGCGATTGCGAAGGAAGACCTCTGCCACTTTGCGATCGCGAACGAGGGACTGCGTGCAGCGGAGAACCGCCTGCTGCAGGACGTCGGCGGCGCGCTCCGCCTCTTCCGGGACATCGCCGCCGAAGCCGTCGCTCAGCTCCTGTGCGACCCACTCGGCAACCTGCTCGAGCGCCTGGTCCATGCTTCGGAAGTGCACGTAAAAGGTGGGTTGAGCGACTCCGGCAAGCTGTGCGACGCGTCCGGTCGTCAGCGCTCCATGGCCGTGCCTATGGATCGTCTTGAGAATCGCCTGAAGAAGGCGGCGCCGCGTACGTTCCTTGTTCATTTGGCGTGACATGGCGTTCGCTTAGCAGCCGCCATAAGCCCGTTCCATCGAAAGTTGGATGGCAAGCGTGCTATTTACGCAACTGAAAGAAACGCGTTTGCAAGGACGCACGAATTGCGCCCCTTTTTCATGATGACGAAACAGAAGCGACAACTTGGCAACTTTCGAAGGCACGATGATTTCGCACCGGGATGGTACGTGATCGCGGCCACCCAGGACGTCAGCGCAACGCGCCCCAAACGCGTGCTGCTGCACGATGTGCCACTGGTGACGTTTCGCGACTCCGACGGACAAACGGTCGCCCTCCTCGACCGCTGCTCGCACCGAAACGCACCGCTGTCCGAAGGACGCGTCGTCGATGGCAACATCGAATGCCACTACCATGGGTGGCAGTTCGACGGCGCCGGGAGTTGCAGGGAGGTCCCGGGCTTCTGCGGCCTAGCGGAGCACCCCGGCCGGCGCGTACCGGCGTTTGCGTGCCGAGAGTCGCAGGGCTGGGTCTGGGTCTACTCGGAACCGAACGTCGAGCCTCCGAACGCACCGTATCGCATCCCGTGCGCCGACGAGTCAGCATACCTGACGCTTCGCGAGCACATCGAGATGCCCGGATCGCTCGATGCAGTCGCCGAGAACGCGCTCGACGTACCACACACCGCCTTCGTCCATGCCGGTCTGTTCCGCAAGAATCAGGATCGGCGGCCGATCGAAGTCGTCGTTCGTGCGTTGGAGCATGGCGTCGAGGCGCAGTTCATCGGAGAGCAGCGCCCCGAAGGGCTCGTCGGCCGAATCCTGGCCCCCGGCGGCGGCGAGGTGTTTCACTGGGATCGGTTCATCCTCCCATGCATCGCGCAGGTGGAGTATCGCCTGGGCGAACGCTCGCACATCGTGACGACGGCGGCGCTCACGCCTCGGACGGCGGGCGTGACGGACCTTTTCGCGACGGTCGCCGTCGACGTGCCCATCCCGAACCTCCTACTCCGAACGGTGATCAAGAGCGTCGCGATGCGCATCTTGCATCAGGACATCGGGATCCTGCGGCGCCAAACCGAACAGCTCGAACGATTCGGCGGCCAAGACTTCTCATCGACGGAGATCGACGTGCTCGGCTTGCGCATCCGAAAGCTCTTGCGCGACGCTGCGACGGGCAAGCCGCACTCCACTGCCGAAGAACGCCGGATCAAAATGCTCGTTTGATGCGTATTGGTGTAGTCTCGTCGATCGATGGGGTCAGAAGGCAACGGCGATTCGACCTACTTGATCAAGAACGCACCGTCCGATCGAGTCGATGCGCCGAGCCCTAGTGCCTCGCCGAGCTCCGATGCCCCCGACCCGCGGTGGCGAACCTCCGCACCTCCACCGGGCGAGAGCCTCGAAGCCAAATGGTGGCCGGATCGCGATCTCGGCAAAGCCTTTCGACGCTGGACGAGCATCCCGCCCGCCCGCGGGGAGGCGGCCCGCTCGGTCGCGATCAAGTTCCTGGTCGAACAGCTGAAGGTCGGCGACCTGACCGCGGTCGGGAGCGCGCCTCGAACCCCCGCTCCGGTGATCGAGCCGCCGGATGTCGCGGCGCGAGTGCATGCCATGGTGGTCCGACTCGGCTTGCATGGACCCAACGAGGAGGCGCCGGATCACCCCGCCCTGCTCGGCATCGGAGAGGAGGCGCTTCCGGCTCTACGTGACCTGTTCCCAGGCCGTCTTTGGTTCAACCGCTGGGAGCCGCACGTGCAGCCTCCGCGGGGACGGAGCGTCTCGGGTCTGTGCCGAACCCTCGTTGCCTTCGGGGAGCCCGCAGTGCCCTATGTTGCCGAGCTCCTGAACGCCCCGGACCCGGAAATCCGCTACTACGCGACCCTGGTAGCCGCCGACCTGCCTCATCCGCGTTTGGTGGAGCCCTTGGCCACCGCCCTATTCGACGACGATCAAGGGGTCTCGCGAAGCGCGCTGTACGCACTCGAGAGGTTTCGAGGTCTCGAAGGTGTCGACGAGCTCCAGCAGTCGCTTCGAGCGCTTGCACTGGCCGTGGATGCCGACCAACGGTCACGCCTTTTGGCGATGCGTGCCCTGGCCGTGCTTCGAGACGAGCGCGCGGTCGAAGCATTGCTTCCGGCACTCGCAGAGCACAGCGTCCTCGGAGAGGCGGCGTGGCGTGTCCTCCGGATGCTCACCGCGCAAGACTTCGGCTCGGACGAGAGCCGATGGCAAGCCTGGTTCGAGCGACAGGGCACTCGTTCCCGTACCGAATGGCTGATCGACAGTCTCGACCATGAGGATTCAGAGATCCGAGCGATCGCGATCCGAGACCTGTCGCAGATCGCGGGCCAGGACTTTGGATACAACGTCGGTATGCCGCCGAGCGACCGGCAAGCGATCCGCGAGCGCTTTCGTCTCTGGTGGTCGTCCACCGCGGGGATCGACTAGGTTCAGCCGAGAAGCTCGCCAGCGATCCCCGACGCCAGTTTTCCGTCGATGCGGCCGGGGAAGCGCGTGCGAATCTCTTTCATGACCTTGCCGAGATCTCGTTTGCTCTCGGCTCCGACCTCTCCGATGATGACCGCGATCGCCTCGCGCGCCTCTTCCTCGGAAAGCGGCTTTGGCAGGTATCGCTGGATCACCTCGATCTCGGCGCGCTCCTGCGCCGCCAGGTCCTCGCGTCCCCCCTCGAGATAGCTCGCGATGCTGTCACGCCGTGACTTCACCGCCCGGGTGAGGACGGCGATCTCGTCCGGATCCTCCAGCGTCAAGAGCTCCGACTTGAGCATCCGAAGCGTGTCGCGACTGACTTCGTCGCGGGCAAGCATGGCCTTCTTGAGATCGCGATCGATCTGCTCCAGCAGTGGCATGAACGGAGCCTGTCCGCGAGGGACGGGGCGTGCAACGGCCCCTTCCGGAGACCGCTCGGATGCACGGCGGCCCTTGGGCTTCGCCGGAACGACGCAGAGCGTTGTGATCTCGGGCAGTTGGCCGAAAAGCGACCATCAGCAGCGGTTGTAAAAACGCTGTAAATGCCTGTTTTTGCAGGGTTTAGGTTGACTCGGGGGGGTCCTCCAGCCAGATTGACGGCTCCCGGCTAGTTAACTTGTAAACAGCCGAGGCACAGAAAGGACTGAGGATGTTGTCGACCACAACGGCGGCGAGCGGCAAGTCTGCGGATTTGTTGGCCTCACGCGAGATCAAACATGTAGTGGTGCTCGGCGCCAACGGCGCGATGGGCCTTGGAAGTGGAGCCCTGTTCACGACCGCGGTGCCCCGCGTCACCTTCCTCGCTCGAACCAAGGAGAAGGCCGACGGCGGGCTCGCCGCGGCGGTCAAGATGGTCCGCTCGAGCACGGTAGCGAACCGGGTCGATACCGGCAGCGACGACGACGACTTCGACCGAGTCGTCGCGGAGTCGGATCTGATCTTCGAGAGGTATTACCGGAGCGCCCAGACGCCCACACAACCCGGTTCCGTCGGAATAGGCCTCGCGGTCTCCCGCCAACTGGCAGAGATGATGGATGGCAGCCTCGTGTACGTCGGCAACGCCGGAAAGCA
>CBDUCC010000078.1:0-12751 GCA_965365555.1 uncultured Myxococcales bacterium
GCCGAGGGCGAAGCTCGCCTCTCCGCCGGTGACCTGTCGAACGGTCATCGTATTGGCCAGGTCGGGTCGCTGCGCCTTCACCGCGTCGATGTAGTGTTGGGCGATGGCATTCGCGGTCTCGTCCTTGCCGGCCAGCACCTTCAACAGTGGCTTGAGTGAAGGACGACCAATGAGGATCAAAGCCTCTGCGGCCACGTCGTTCATTCGCATCTTCGGCTGACCCGGCGCGAACAGAAACAAACACTTGACCAGCGCTGGAATCGCGGACGGGTCGCGAAGCTCCCCGAGTTGCTGTGCAGCGAGCCGGTTGATGAGGAAGTTCTGGTTCTCGTCCTGCTTCGTCGCGATCCGGGTGAGAATTTCGGTGGCCCCCTGGTCATCGAGGGATCCGAGCGCGCGGATCATGGCGACGCGCATCTTGTTGTCCTCGGGCCGCGACCCGGTGATGCGCTCGATGGAGCGTCCGAGGGCCGCGATCACTTCGCCGCGCTCCGCTTCGGGCACGTCGATGACCTGAATCGTTTGTGCGGCACGCGTCGCGTGACTCTCCGATACCTCGGTCCGCCAGTTCAGTGCCTCGATGAGAGCGGGCATCGAGCGCGGGTCCTGCATCTCGTAGAGCAGATCGAGGATCGCGAGGCCGTTGATGCGGTCCTCGGGGAACGCGATGTAAGCCTGTGTCAGCGGCCCGACGATGACGTCGCTGACGGCGACGACTCCCTCGCTTTGCCGGTCGCCGCCGTTGGCGGCCAGCGTCTCGGTGTAAATCTCTTTGAGGTTGAAGATCGCGTTCTCGCGACGAACCGGATCGGACAGCTCTTCGGCCTGCCCCTCCGGATCATCCTTCGCGGCGTGACAACCCAAACCGAGCGCTGCAACGAGAACTGCAACCGCCCACCCCCTCTGGCGCACAATCATTCTGACCTCCGCGCATGCCCCGTTTCCCCATTTTTTACAAAGGCTTATGCGCAGCCTCAGGATAACGAGCGCGGCTCCGAAGTGTCAAACCTTCGTCAATCACCGCCTGCCGGCTGCAGATCCCAGCGCAGATCGGCCCTGCCCCGAGCGCCGGTGAAACGGAGCACGACGAACTCCGAGCCATCCGGAATCGTCTGCCGACCATCCGCTTCAACTGCTGGAAACGTCAGGCGAAACGTTTGTCGGAATGAATTCACCTGCGGAAAATAGACGCGATCGACCGCTGTGGGCCGCCTCACACGCTCCATGAGGACCGGGCTGGTCTGATTCCCATCGGGGTCCACCAGCAGAACGCGCCAGGCCGAGGCTTTGTCGGCAAGGTTCGACTCCCGAAAGTCGAGCCCGGCGAGCGTGACGAAGAATCGGTGCTCCAGGCGCGAGCTCGTGAGGCTGGCGTTCAGCATTTCGTCGCGAGCGGCCGGACTGAGGCTGTAGTCGTACGCGTAGCGCACGACATAGGCCCAACGGAACTCCCAGGACTCGAACGTCGCCGAGACGAAGATCTCGTGGGAAAGCTCCTTCCAGGCGAACGACTCTTCCTCACGGGTCCACGCTTCCCAGACCTTGACGTAGGACTCCGGCGTAAACGTACGTGGGCGAGGCTCCAGCGTGATCGGCGGAGACTTGCAGCCGGATGAGAGGATGGCGAGCAGCAAGGCGCCGAGTAGCGATGACCGGGGCTTCCTTCATCCCCCATGACGTCGCTGCGCTCGTAGCGCGCGCTGAAGCTGTAGCCTGCCTCCTGGATCGCTTCGGCTCCGCCTTCGCGTCGGTCGACGACCGCAATGACACCGGCGACCTCGAACCCGGCGTCCTCGACCGCATTGGCAGCGCGCAAGGTGGAGCCTCCAGTGGTGACGGTGTCCTCGACGATCGCGAGCCGAGCGCCAGCGGCGAGATGGTCGGCGCCTTCGAGCATCTTCTTGGTGCCATGGCCCTTTGTCGCCTTGCGAATGTAGACGGCGTCGACGCCCTCGCCATTGGACCAAGAAGCGAAGGCCACCGCAGAAGCCAGCGGACATCCGCCGAGCTCCACGCCCGCCACACCCGAAACCGGCCCGAGCGCGTCGCCGATCCGTTTGAGGAGCGCCTGCCCGACCAGCACGTGCCCTTCGGCGAGGAGAACAGCCGGCTTGCAGTCGATGAAGAAGTCGCTCTCCTTCCCGGAGCTCAGGACGAAGTGGCCGCGCCGAAAACCTCGTACGCGCAGCAGCTCGAGTAATGGATCCACGGACGCTGTTCCACCACGTCCTGGGCCACCGCGCAACCACGAAGCAACGGGCCGGTGCAGGCGCCTCGAGGGGCTTCGTGGTAGGGTCCGGCGCCCACCGGGCAGACTCAGAGGACCTGTTGCCGACACCCGACGCGCCCCTTCGCGGGATGGATGACCTGCTCGCGCTGTTTCATGAGGCCGAGAAACCGCCCGAGCGATGGCGCGTCGGAACGGAGGCCGAGCGGATCGCGATTCGAGCCGCCGACGGCGCATTGCTCCCGTACGACGGACCGGTGAGCGTCGTCGCCATTTTCGACCGTTTGATTCGTGACCACGGCTGGGAGCCGAAGCGCGAGCGCCCCGACGGACCGATCATCGCCCTGCGTCGCGGCGACGGGTCCATCACGCTGGAACCCGGTTCGCAGATCGAGCTATCCGGTGCGCCCTTTCGCTCGATCTACGACGGACAGGCGGAGTCCGACGCACATTGGGCGGACCTCGCCCCGGTGATCGAGGAGCTTGGTCTCGTTTGGCTCGCCGTCGGAAGCCATCCCTTCGGGAGTGCCGAGGAGCTCGGCTGGGTCCCGAAGATGCGGTACGGCGTCATGAAGGACTACATGCCGACTCGAGGGACGATGGCGGCGGACATGATGACCAAGACCTGCACGGTGCAAGCGAATCTCGACTATCCGTCCGAGGAGCGGGCGATGCGCATGCTTCGTGTCGGCCTTCGCGTGCAGCCGCTCGTGACGGCGATGTATGCCAATAGCCCCTGGAACGAGGGCAGGCGAAGCGGCTACAAGTCGTATCGAGCGCTCGCCTGGCTTCACATGGATCCGGACCGCTCGGGGCTTCTTCCATTCGCTTGGCAAGATCACGCGAAGTACATCGACTACGCAGAGTGGGCGCTCGATGCGCCGATGTTTCTGATCAAGCGCGGCAGCGCCGCTCACTACAACACAGGGCAGACCTTCCGGTCGTTCATGGAGGACGGCTTCGAGGGAGTGCGAGCCAACTATGGCGATTGGGTCGAGCACCTCAGCACGCTCTTTCCCGAGGTGCGCCTGAAGAGCACGCTCGAATATCGTGGGGCGGACGTCCAACGGCCCGAGCTGCTGTTTTCGCTGCCGGCGCTCTGGAAGGGACTGCTCTACGACGATCGGAGCTTCACTGCGCTAGAAGACCTCTGCGACCGCTGGACCTTCGACGAGGTGCAAAGCCGTCGGGACGCGCTCGCGCGCCATGGCGTTCAGACGAAGTTCATGAAGCGCGACGCGGTCGATTGGGCTGGAGACGTCCTCGAGCTCGCCGAATCGGGTCTCGAGAGGATCGGTGAACGGAACGCCGCTGGCGAGGACGAGTCGGCATTGCTCCGCCCTCTTCGCGCTCTTCTCGGGCGTGGTCGTTGTCCGGCGGATCTATTACTCGCCGAGCTCGGCGATGAGCGACCGAGCCGCGACGCGGTGATCCGGGTGGCCGCTCTCTAGCCGTCCGCGGGCTCGACCTCGTCGAGCGGCGAATACGACAGCAGCCGCGCGAGCAGCGCGGAACGCTCGACCATCTTGTCCAGCACGAGGTGCTCGTTCACGGCGTGGGCTCCGGCGCCAACGGCACCCAAACCGTCGAGTGTAGGTACGAAGAGGCTCGTTGTGTTGCCATCGGAGCCGCCCCCGGCGGCGGCCTGCTCGATCTCGATCCCAAGCTCCTCGGCGCCACGGCGGGCAAGTGCCCAAAGCCGCTGGTTGCCCGGGGTTCGCTCCATGGGAGGCCGGCGGACCGAACCTTCGATCAACACCTCGGTGCCCGGCGTCTGTGCCTCGAGCGAATGGATCGCAGCTTCGACGCGATCCGCGTCTTGGCGCGTGGGCACCCGAACGTCGACCGCAGCCTTACTTTCGGGGGCGACCATGTTGGGGCTGAGACCGCCGTCGATGGTGCCGACGTTGACGGTAATTCCCTTTTGCGGATCGTTGAGTGCGAAGAGTTGCTGGATGATGTGCGAGAGTTCGAGGATCGCGCTGGCCCCCTTTCCTGGATCGAGGCCTGCATGAGCGGCCTTGCCTCGGACGGTGATCGAGAAGCGGCCGACGCCCTTGCGAGCCGTCTTGAGTGCGCCCTCGGGGCCGAGCGATGGCTCCAGCACGAAGCAGCGGTCGGCTCCGCGCGCGAAGCGAACGATCAGCCGCGTGGAGTCGTGACTTCCCACTTCTTCGTCCGAGTTGATGAAGAAGACGGGCGTGACCGCAAGAGGCATCTCGCCAGCTTCGTGGAGCGCCTCGATGGCGAACAGGCCCTGCACGAGCCCGGCCTTCATGTCGTAGGAACCTGGCCCCCAGAACGTGCCGTCCGCCGTTCTCGCCGGCATCGTTTCGAGCGTGCCGATCGGCCAGACGGTATCGCAGTGCCCAAGAATCAACTGATGCGGGCGCCCCCGCGGCCTGGTGCCAGGCAGGGCCAGCAACATGCCTCCGCTTTCCTTTCCAGAGATCACCTGTGGCCGATACGCTCTCGACTCGAACGACTCGGCAAGCAAGCGCATCACCGAAGCCTGCGCGCCCGGGTCCTGGGAAGGCGACTCGCACAAGACGAGGCGCTCCAACAACTCGAACATCGCCGCTCGCTGCCCGTCGAGGTAGTCGAGGATCCGTAGGCCGAGGTCGGACGGCATCGGCCGCGTTTCAGCGCCGGAAGCCGACGTGGTAGGGGAAGGCATGAGTTTGATGAATCTGCGCGAAGCGCCCGGGGTGCAGGTACGCCAACATCGGTGAGTGTGCGATCATCTCCTGTGCGTCGCGCTCGGAATCGCGAAGGCTGTCCTCGGCCGCGGAGGCCGCGACGATACGGCCGACGATGAGACTGTTGGCACCGAACCCATCGATGATGCGGTCGACCTCGCATTCGAAGTGAAGGTACGCATCCTCCACCAAAACTCCGTCCACCTTGGTGGCCGGTACGGTGGGAATCGCATCGAGTGCGTACTTGTGGTCGTCTTCGCAGCGGGGAGCTGCTGCAAGGCTCGTCAAGACGATCTGATCGGGTCGAGGAAAGCTGACCGTAAACGCGCCTTCGCGCTGCGCGTTCGAATACGTCGCATGCGTCGAGGTGCAGACGAAACCGTAGTGCTCCTCCCAGCTCATCGGAATCGCCAAGTGCTTCGGTGCGAGGTCATAGGTGCCGTCAGGCTCGCGGGTGCCGACGAGGGTGAGCGGCGCCACCATGTAGACCTGCTCCCAGACCGGATGTTCGAGGTCGAGTGGAGTCATGTCGCTAGCATACCGAATCGGCACGCCGCCGCGAGCGGTTTAGACGGTCAGGCGGGCGCGTTTGCCGGTCCTCCGGGGCGCAATGTTTGCGCGTCGCGTTTGAGTACCTGGCTCAGCACGTTGCCCTTCAGAACGGCCGAGCTGCAGGTCATACCGCCCATCAACGCACCCATCACGCCGGCCGTCACCACGTCCGACCCGGTCAAGTAGAGGCCCTGGATCGGTGTTCGGGGCTTGAGCCAGCGCGCCTGGAAGCGGTCCGGAGAGTGCGAGAGCCCATAGATCGCCCCGCCTTCGTGGGCGGCGAAGTTCCGTGTGCTGAGCGGCGTCGAGAGCTCGGCGATCTCGACCTGTCCGCGTGTCGCTGGCGCATGTTCATAGACCTTCGCAAGCAGTCGTTCCGACATGCGCTCCTTGAGCGCGTCGTACTCCGCGCCGCGCTTCTTCCACTTCGTCCCTTCCCAGCGCGCAAAGGGCGCGTAGGGACCGAGCGTAATCGCTTCGATGGTGGAGTGTCCTGGGTAGCGACGATTGAAATCCGGATCCTTCGCCGAGGGAAAGGAGAGATAGACGACCGGCAGCGGAGCCTCGATGTCCCTCTGAAAAGCGGCGAAGTTCTCCTCGTGCCGATGATCTGGGTAGATCCAGAGATTCGTCTTCTCCAGCTCGAGCTCTTCGGTGGTTCCCCTGAGGCCCACGTAGAGCGACAGGTGTGCAATCGAATTGCCGACCTTCATCGCTTTGTCTCGCCATCCGACTTCCGCCGCGACCTCTTTGGGGACCAACTTGCCGAACGTATTGAGCACGCCCGCGTTGCTCACGATGGTGGGCGCGCGAAGCACGCGGCCGTCTTCCATCTCGACGCCAACTGCCTTGCCCTTCTCGATGACGATGCGGGCGACCTCGGCATTCGTGAGAACCTCTCCTCCCGAAGCCTCGATCACCGGAAGAATCGTCTCTGCGATCCGGGATGAGCCCCCCACTGGATAAGCAGCTCCCTTGAAATAGTGGGTCACCAGCATCGAGTGCATCAGGAAGCTGCTCTCCGCAGGAACGAGACCGTAGTCGCCGAACTGACCGGTCAGCACCCCGATCAACTCCTGGTTCGAGGTGAGCTGTTCGAGAAC
Source organism: uncultured Myxococcales bacterium (assembly GCA_965365555.1). Taxonomy (GTDB): domain Bacteria; phylum Myxococcota_A; class Polyangia; order Polyangiales; family Houyiibacteriaceae; genus SG8-38. Next base: position 6,582 of record CBDUCC010000078.1, read on the forward strand.
CTCACGCGTGGTGCGCGTCGCCTCCTTCACGGCAGGACGTCGCATGACGCCGCCAAGAAGCGTGGAAACGAGCGGAGGCACGGCCTTCTCGGCGAAAAACAAAGAGGCTTTCTTGGCAGTGGCCTGAACCAACTCGAGATACCGGTCGATCGCGTCTCTGTCGCTCGGGAAGTATTCGTGCATCTTGGCCCGGAAGTTCTCTTCGCCTTTCACGAAGTCATAGGACTTGTCACCGAGGATGATGCGGTCGTAGACCTCTCCCATGTCCGCCCAGTCGAGTTGCCCGTCCGTCAGGAAGTCGAAGAGCCGACGTCCCATGGCGCGCGGATGAGACACGCCGCCGACGTAGTGAATGCCGACGTCCCACTCGTAGCCCGGTCGCCGGAACGTGTGCGTGAACCCCCCGGCGGTGTAGTGACGCTCGAGAACCAAGACGCGCTGCCCAGCCAACTTCGAGAGGGTGGCCGCCACGGCCATGCCGCCGATCCCCGAGCCCACCACGATGGCATCCCAGTGCTCGGTGAGCCCTGGGTGCTGCTTGTACGAGGTTCCCATGCGCATGCCGGCGTTCTACCACAGGCGCAGCCGGTCGCGGGTCGACTCTCAGCTACTTCAAAGTGACGCTGGCCCAGGCCCGTTTTCCGGCCTTGATCGTGTATTGCGCGCCACGTTGCAGCTTCGCTTGCGGATCGGAGACGCGCTCACCGTCGACCTCGACACCGCCCTGCTGAATGCGTCGTCGGCCGTCGCTGGAGCTCTTCGCGAGTCCGATGTCGGCGAGCAGCTTTGGAATCCAAATCGTCTCTTCAGCGAGGGTGACCTCGTGAGACGGCATGTCGTCGGGCACCTGCCGCTTCGAGAACTGTGCGAGCCAGGAGCGCTCGGCGTTGTCGGCGGCCTCGCTGTCGTGGTAGCGAGCGACGATCTCTTTCGCGAGTGCAATCTTGGCGTCACGCGGATTGAGGTCACCGGTATCGCATGCGCGCTTGCGGCGTTCGATTTCCTGGCTCGACTCCGTCGAAAGCAGCTCGTAGTAGCGCCACATCAGATCATCGGAGATGCTCATCAACTTGCCGAGCTGTTCCTTCGGCGGCTCGGCCACTCCGACGTAGTTGTCGAGGGACTTGCTCATCTTCGCGCCCACGATCTTTCCGCCCTCGGAACGGGCGTTGATACCCTCGAGGATCGGCGTCGTCATGACGATCTGCGGCCGCTGACCCATTTCTCGCATGATCTCGCGCCCGACGAGCAGGTTGAATAGCTGGTCGGTTCCTCCGAGCTCGACATCGCATTCGAGCATCACCGAGTCGTACGCTTGGGCGAGGGGATACAGGAGCTCGTGAATCGAGATGCTCTGGTGTTCGGCCCATCGGCGCCGAAAATCATCGCGCTCCATCATGCGAGCGAGCGTGTATTTCCCTGCAAGGCGAATGACATCATCGAAGGCCATCTTTCCGAGCCATTCGCTGTTGTAGACAATCTGGGTTCGGTCCTGATCGAGTATCTTGAACGCCTGCTCCGCATACGTTCTCGCCCCCTCCAGAATCTCGTCTCGGGTCGGGACCGGCCTCGTGCTGCTCCGTCCCGAAGGATCACCAATCTGCGCGGTGAAATCACCTACGATGAACACGACGTCGTGGCCGAGCTCTTGGAACTGTCGCATTTTGTTGAGCAGGACCGTGTGGCCGAGGTGCAAGTCCGGGCGAGTGGGATCGAAACCGGCTTTGACCTTCAAGGGCTTGCCTGTGCTCAGACGTTCGAGGAGCTCGGACTCGACATGCAAGTCCATGGCTCCGCGCTTGAGCTCGGCGAGCTGCGCTTCTGGGCTCACGCGTAGCCCCTATTCGCCGGGCTCGGCTGCGCCGTTGACGAGCTCTTTGAGCTCCTTGCCGACCTTGAAGAACGGAAGACGTTTCTCGGGCACCGGTACCGGCTTCCCCGTCCGCGGGTTGCGACCGCTGTACGATTTATACGCTCGGACCGTGAAGCTCCCGAAGCCGCGGATCTCGATCCCCTCCCCCTGCTCGAGCGCCGACGTCATCGCATTGAAGACGCAGTTTACAACTTGTTCAGCTCGGCTCTTGGTGATCTTCGTCCGCTGGGCTACAGCGTCGATGAGCTCCGACTTCGTCATCGATTCTCTCCCCATTGGGCAGCCAGTATATCCAGGGCCTTCGGCGCGTCAACAGCGATTTCGGGCACTTGCGACCCGGCCCGGGCAACGCCGCGAACCGCCGCGGCAGTCAGCACGCAGAGATCCAGCCCCATTTTGTGAGACGAATCGCAGGTTCTGTGCCGATTCCTAGGCGCTGGCCTCGAGCGCCTGAACCACATCGTCGATCAGCTCCTCGGTATCCTCGATGCCGACCGCGTAGCGAACGAGGTTGTTCTTGATGCCAATTGCCTCGCGTTCCTCGGTGCTGAGCTCGAAATAGCTCATGAGCGCTGGCTGCTCGATGAGGGATTCCACGCCACCGAGGCTGGGCGCGATCCGCGGGAGCTCGCAAGCGTCGACGAAGCGGCTGGTGCCGGCGAGGTCGGAGTCGAGCGAGAAGGTCACGACTCCGCCGAAGCCCTTCATGAGGCGCGTCGCGGTGGCGTGACAGGAGTGCGAGGCAAGCCCTGGGTACCAGACCTGGGTCACCCTTGGGTGGGCTTCCAGGCGCTCGGCAAGTGCCTGCGCGGAGGCGTTCTGCTGCTCCACGCGCAACGCCAAGGTCTTGATGCCTCGGTGGATGAGGTAGGCGGCATGTGGATCCAGGCAGGCGCCGAAAACACTCCGAAGGTCACGCACCAAAGAGACGAGCCCTGCCTTGCCGGCGACGACGCCTCCGAGCACGTCGTTGTGCCCCGCGAGGTACTTGGTCGCACTGTGGACGACGATGTCGATCCCATAGGTGCTCGGCTTGAAATTGATCGGCGTCGCAAACGTGCTGTCGATCAGGGTCTTGACGCGCCGCTCACGACAGATCTCGACCATCTGCTCCAGGTCCGGAATGGTCTGGTACGGATTGGTTGGGGCTTCGGCGATGACGAGCCGCGTTTCGGGGCGAATCGCTCCGCGAAGCGCCTCCACGTCCGCGGGCGGAATCAGTGTGCTCGAAACCCCGAAGCGATCGAGGAATGTCGTGACGAATTGCCGGGTGCGCCGGTAGCAGTCGGCGAACAGGATCACATGCGATCCAGACTTCACGAGAGCGAGAATCGCCGAGGTGACGGCGGCCATTCCGCTCGCGAAGGCCGCGCAATCTTCGGTCCGCTCGAGCGCAGCCACCTTCTCCTCGACCAGCCGTACCGACGGATTGCCGTACCGACCGTACTCCTCGCGATCTTTGCGGCCCTCGAAATACGCGATGAGCTCGGCGGTGTCGGCGAACGAGTACGTCGCCGTCTGCGTGATCGGCGCGGCCAGCGCGTCGTAGGGATACGTGCGCGGCTCGCCGCCGTGGACGGCCAAGGTCTTCTGAGAGATGTCCTCGTCGTCGGACATAAGGCCGGAGCCTAGGAGAGCCGATCTAGCGGCGCAAGGTCCGGCCCAAGGTCCCGTTCCCGGTTCGCGGCTCCGTCGAGTCAGCGCGGGTCGCAGGTTCCCGTGCTGATGTCGCGAACGCAGTCGAAGCTCGGATCCCCGGCACCGGGGATCGAGTCCTGCCCGTTCAGCTGATACACACGATCGGTAACCGGACCGACGAACGTCGGTGCGGACCCCGGGTACACCGCTGCTGCGTAATCGGCACCCTGCAAGAATACCGCAACGCCGACCGACACCGCCGAGCCCATCCCGAAGCTCAGGTTCGCGATACTGCTGTTGCCGCCTCCGTACGCGAGCACGACCTTGTCGAGGATCGACCCGTCCGAGCCCTGCCCGAACTCGAGTCCCCTCCAGAAGACCGGTGTCGCAACGTCGATGCTCGTGAATACGATTGGCTTCGACGGCAGACCCCGTGCGTCGAGAGCACCGTCGTTCCCATCGCCGACTCGAAGACGACGGTTCTCGGCAAAGCGTAGCTCGACGTCGGGTTCGATCGTCATGACCGGAAGCGGCTCGAGCGGAGATGCCCGGCGAAGCTCGATGTCCCCCTGGATGACATACGGAACGTCGTAGGCCGGCCAGGTTGCGCTGATGTCCACCTCGTCACCGCTCACCCACACACCTTCGTGGCCGAGGGTCGAGCTGGTGTTGTTGCCGCTGAGCACGTTCCCCGGGCCGAAGCGACCCACGAAGTTGGCGAGCAGTCGGAGCGCCGAGAATCGAGACCCGGTGATCGTGTTCCCGGTGCAGGCCCCAGCACAATGGGTTCCGTCCGCGAACGTCATGCCGTACCCATTGCTGTCGGCAATGACGGTGTCGACGATCGACGGAGTCGCCCCGACGCCTGCGTTCGACTCGACCACGATGGCGGCTCGACTGGTTCCCGGACCCTGTGTCGGATCGGAACCTGCAGAGTCGAGCACGGCGTTCGCGATGCGCGATTCGCCGTTCCCGGATGCACCGCGGAGACGAATTCCGTCCCAGTACTCGGCGCCGGCCACCGGCTCGAAGAACACCGGCTCCCCAGCAGTGCCATCGACCTCGAGGTCGCCGTCGACTACGGTGAGCTGTCCGTTCCGAGGCATCTCGATCCGGTTGCCCGCGGCGATGAACAGGGAGCCAGCACTCACGGTCAGATTGCCGCTCGGACGGATCGGCTGCCCGCTCCCATTGCTTGATCGTGGCTGCGGCCAGGAGAAGCTGCCGCTCGCCGTGCTCGACCGCACCTGAAGCGGCGCCTCGAAGACGTTCGAGGAACGAACGAGCGAGTCGAACGGCACCAGTGGCGCGTTCACGGAGAGCCCGGCCACATCGAGGATGTTGTTCTCGAAGGAGCCGAGCGCGGCATTCCCCGACGCGAAGACGCCGAGGGAGTTCGGCTCCGAGCTTCGGAACAGACAGTTCTCGACGCTCACCACCGGCTGGGGCGTGTCGATCCGAAGCCCTCCATTCGGATCGGCGCCGAAGCCCTCGATTCGAACGTGCCGCAGCACCGTCCCGGGCAGCCCGTCATCATCGATGAAGATCCCGTTCCACGGCGCGGTATCCGCGAGCATTCGAATTGGAGCATCGGCCGTGCCCGAGGCAACGAGCCCACCAGGCTCGCTTCCTGAGGCCGGCACTGCGATCTTCAGTCGCGTGTTCGGCGCGAACCGGAGCTCGCTGCCTGGCTCGAGGCTCAGGACCGCGCCGTCGCGAACGGCCAGGCCGACCGTGGCGTAGAAGGGAATCCCGTAGTTCGTCCAGGCGGATGTGGCCCGGGAAACCCGGGAGCCTCGAATGAAGAGGCGGTCGTCCCCATTGCCTAGGAGATCGAGATTGGGACCGAGTGTCGAGAGGTTCTCCGAGCCAATCACGATGGGAGCGCGGCCGTTCGCCGTGAGCTGATTGCCGTCGAACCATGCCGTGGCGTCGGTGCCGGCACCGGACTGCGCGAAGACACCGTAGTTGATGCTCTCCCGGACGGTCGAATCCATGATTCGCGGCGCAGAGCCTGAGAGGATCTCGACGGCTCCGTTTTCCGTCGCTGTGTTGCGCCGGCCGCCAAACTCGACGACGACGTTCCGAAGCATCGTGACTGCGGAGATGTTGTTCGCACCAAAACGAAGTCCCCGATAGTGGCCGCTCGTCGCCGGTCCGCCGACGGCTTGGAAGCGTGTGAATACGATCTGATCGCCGAGGCCCGGTTCTCCACCGTCGGCGAGCAGAGCACCCGCACTGGAAGCTCCGACGTCGATGCGGAGGTTGCTGTTGCCCGCAAACATCACCACGGCACCGGGTTCCAAGGTGACGGTGGCGCCGGCCTCGATACGCACGTCACCGGTGACGACGTGAGGGCTTGCGGCTGCGCTCAGGACGAGGTCGGAGGCAATCGAGCCCGATAGCGTCGATCCGTCCCCCTCGGTCACGTTGAACCGCTTCGCGAGCCGGCTCGCGGATCCCTGATCGACGACGATGTCATAGACGCCAGACGGGCGAGCCAGGTCGACCGGGACCATGGCCGTGAGCGTTTCCTCATCGACGAATGTCGTCGGCAGCGTCTCGCTGTAGCTTCCGAGCTCCAGTCGAATCACGGGCGAGACCGCGCCGACGATGATCAAGACCCGAAATCCATATGACTTTTCCATGGAGTGCGTAC
>CBDUCC010000079.1:0-12530 GCA_965365555.1 uncultured Myxococcales bacterium
CCCGCCGATGGATCTGGAGCGGCATGACCGCCGAAAGAGTCGAGGAGCGTCGCAGCACCTCCGCTACGGTCTCGAGCTCCAATGTCCAAGTGGGCCGACGAGGCCCGAAGACGGCTCTGCGGGCGCGAATCACCGGACGAAGCCCATCCATCATGAATCGGATGAAGTTCACGGCGACGAAGACTAGCACGCGACCTGCTGGCGCCGCCTCCACATCCCCAGTATCCCTCCGGCCATGCTGCTCGAGCGCTACCTCGAAGCCATCGGGTCCGCCGCGATTGAGAAAGCCCTCGAGCTGGACGGCCCGAGGTCCGCGATCGTGCGGCCCACGACCGATCCCAAGTTCGGTGACTTCCAGGAGCTCGGGCGACCGCCACGAGAGCTCGCGCAGCCGATCGCCGAGGCGCTCGGCAGCGCGGTGTCGATCGAGCGAGCGGAGGTGGCCGGCCCCGGCTTCGTCAACATCTTCCTTTCGACATCCTGGGTCGCGCAGACGCTCAGCAAGGCGCTTGCGGACCCAAGCCGCGACGGCGTCCCCGAAGTAGAGGCGCCGGAGAAGGTGGTCGTCGATTTCTCCAGTCCGAACATCGCCAAACAGATGCACGTCGGGCACCTTCGCTCGACGATCATCGGCGATGCCATCGCGCGAATTCTGGCCTTCGTAGGACACGACGTGATCCGAGACAATCACCTCGGCGACTGGGGCACCCAGTTTGGGTTGCTGATCGTCGGAATGCGTGAATGGGGGAGCGAGGATGCGCTCCGGGCCGATCCCATCGCGGAGCTCGAGCGAGTCTACAAGTTGGCGTCGGAGCGCGCTGGCAAGGACGAGGCATTCGCCGACGCCGCCCGCGCCGAGCTCGCCCGCCTGCAGACTGGCGATGCGGAGAACCGAGCGCTTTGGGAGCATTTCGTCGAGGTGAGCCGGACCGCCCTCGAAGCGGTCTACGACGAGCTCTCGGTGTCATTCGATCTCTGGCTCGGCGAGAGCGCGTACCACGAGGCCCTACCCTCTGTCGTCGACGACTTGCTGGGGCGAGGCATCGCCCGCGAAGACGACGGTGCGGTATGCGTGTTCTGGAACGAACTCGATGCTGCCCCGAAGTCGCTCCGAAAGCAGAAGACGCCGTTCATCGTCCGAAAGCAGGACGGCGCATTCCTCTACTCGACGACCGACATCGCGACCGTGCTGTATCGGCGTGATCATCTCGACGCGGACCGAGCGCTCTACGTCGTCGACAATCGGCAGGGGCTCCACTTTCAGCAGCTCTTCGCAGTCATGAAGCTACTCGGCGTCGAGATGGCGCTCGAGCACATCGGCTTCGGAACCGTTCTCGGCCGAGATGGCAAACCTCTTCGAACCCGAGACGCGAGCGGCAACGTGATCACGCTGGCCTCCCTGCTCGAGGAATCGAAGCTACGCGCGAGGGCCCGGATTGACGAGGGCATCGCCGATGGGCGCCTGCGCGTTCGACCGGAGGAAATGGACGAGGTCTCTCGGACCGTGGGTATTGGTGCGGTGAAATACGCGGACCTTCGGCAGAACCGATTGAGTGACTACCAGTTCGACTGGGACAAGATGATCTCGTTCCAGGGCAATGCAGGGCCCTATCTGCAATATGCCTATGCTCGGTGCGCATCGATATTCGCGAAAGGCGGCATCGAAATGAGCGACCAGTCGCTGGGACCGATCCTGCTGGAGGCCCCGACCGAGATCACGCTCGGCAAACAGCTGTTGCGATTGTCCGATGTCGTGCACCAGGCCGCCGCCACGAGTCAGCCCCATCTGATCTGCGAGCACGTCTACGAGCTCGCTCGCGCCTTCAACGGCTTCTACGCCGAGTGTCCAGTGCTCGATGCCGATTCAGAAACACGCGCCAGCCGCTTGGGGCTGACGGCGCTCACCGCGAGGCAGATCCGGCGAGGTCTCGGACTGGTGGGGATCGATGTCGTCGAACGAATGTGAACGAGGGAATTCCCACGGCCGGCGCTGTGATGTGCTATGCGATCGCAACCGATGTTGGGTCGGCTCGTTCGCATCTCCCATTCGAGCGCGTGTCTTCGGGGCAACCCGTTAGGCGATCCGCACGATCGTGATCTGTACGTCTATCTGCCCCCTCAGTACGACGGCACGACCCGCTTTCCGGTCGTCTTGATGCTGGCAGGGTTCGGCGCGACCAATCACTCGATCGCGGCATGGAGCCCTTGGAAGCCGAATACGGTCGAGCTCTTCGACCGAATCGTCGCTGAGGGTGGCTGCAAGCCGGCTCTGCTCGTGCTCCCCGATTGTTTCAACCGCTGGGGCGGCTCTCAGTTCCTCGATTCGGAAGGCACCGGCCGGTATCAAACCTACCTCGCGGACGAGATCATTCCCTTCGTCGACGAGAAGTTCGAGACGATTCCGGAGCGGGAAGCGCGAGGGGTCGTTGGCAGGTCGTCGGGCGGCTTCGGAGCGCTCAGGCTCGGTATGGACCGGCCAGATCTGGTCTCGGTCATCGGCAGTCATGCGGGAGATGCCGGCTTCGAAGTGAGTATGCGCCCCATGCTGACGAGCGCCGCGATCGCTTTCGATCAAGCTGGCGGGGTGCGTGCATTCGCCGAGGAGGTGCCGAAGCAGGGACCGAAAAACGCATCGCAGTTCGATGCGATTTTCGTGCTTGCGGCTGCAGCCGCCTACTCGCCCTCTCCTTCCGAGTTCCCGTTCGCCGAGCTCCCGGTGGATCCGGGCACCGGCCAGCTCCAAGCGTCGGCCTGGGCGCAATGGTTGGAGCACGACCCTCTTCGCCGAATCGACGCTTCGACGGCGGCTTTGCGAAGAATGTCGCTAATTTACGTTGATGCAGGCAGCCGAGATGAGCACGGGCTACACTTCGCGGCGCGGATGCTCGCGAAGGCCTTTTCCGAGCGCGAGCTACCTGTCCGTTACGAAGAGTACGAAGGCGGACATCGAGGCACTTCCTGGCGCTACGAAGTTTCGCTCCCGCAGATCGTTGAAGCACTTCGAGGATCCTGAATGACGACCAAAAAGAAGAGCACGAAACCGAGCCCCGAAGGGAACACCGCCGAGACGAAGGCGGCCAAGAAAGGCGGCGGTGGCGCTGCGGCCGCGGCCCGGAAGATTCTGGCCGAGGAAAACCCCCAATCGAAGATCGCGGAGCATGGCGAGACGCTGATGGAGGGGCCGCGCACTGCCGCCACGCAGTCTGCGCGAGTCCTCAGTGAGATCATCATCGAGAAACCGGAGCTGGTCGTCCCGCTGGTCGCCAAGTTCTCGAAGGGCATCTCGAGCTCCAACAAACGGGTGGTACAGACTTCGGCGGAGGCTCTTCCCGCAATTGCTCGAATCGCGCCTGCACGCGTGGCGCGTCAGCTCGATGTGCTCAAGGCGTCATTCGAGGAGGCGAACGACGTGGGCAAGGACGGGCTGGTGAAGACCTTCGCCGCGCTCTGTACGGCGTCGGTCGCCTATCAGAAGCGACTCGAGCCGGTTCTGACGACAGCGCTCAATGGTGCCGATGGCAAGACCCTCCTCGCCTGGACACAGATCGTCCTTCCTGCACTCAAGGGCGAGCCCCACGCACGCGCCCGAGCCGTGGTCGAGGGTCGGCTCAACCTCATCCCACGTTCGTACGCGCAGCAAATCGCCGATTTTCTCGGGATCAAGCTTCGCCTCCGCTACCGCTGATCGAGCAAGAGGAAGTGGTAATCGAGGTTGCGATGGTCCAAGTCCCCATCGTCTAGCCCGGGGTTGAGCTCGAGCTCCGGGTCGTCCTCGGCTTCGTAGAGCTGCCCACGGTGATCCCAAGACCGGGCTCGAATCATCATGTCCGTGCGCTTGCGGATGAGATTGCGTCCTCGGCTAGCGTCGTAGTGAGGCACGAACACCGCTCGACCGGCGCCGACGTCCCCCGGGGAATCGATCGCACTACGGTGATGGAGGATCACCTGCATGTTCTGGCAAGCACGCGATGCAGGACCTAGACAGGAAAGGATCGAGCGAACTTGAAACGGACACGCACCAGAAGGCGCCGAAGACCCCCAGCCACGGTGCCCGGGCCGGGGGGATCAGCGAAGCATCGATGGTTCGTAGCCCTCGGGACGTTCGAACCCGAGGAGCTGCAGCGTCGTGGCCGCCACGTTCGCAATGCCAGGGTGCTCGATGCTCGGGTTCAGCTCGAGGCTGGGCCGGCTTGGAACGTAGATGTAGCAGGGGACTTCGTTGAGCGTATGACTCGTCTTGCTTCGTCGGCGCCCCTCGGCGTCGCGCTTGAACTCGCCGGATTTCTTGTCGACCTCGAACATCTCGTCGGCGTTTCCATGGTCCGCCGTGACGATGAGCGCGCCGTTCATCTTTTCGATGACCGGAATGATGCGAGCAAGCGACAGATCCACCGCCTCGACGGCGATCACCGCAGCATCGAGGTGCCCGGTGTGACCGACCATGTCGCCATTGGCGTAGTTGATGCGGCCGTGTCGTAGTCCCCCACGCCGGAGCGCTGCAATGGTCGCGTCGGTGATTTCGGCCGCCTTCATCCAGGGCCGTTGTTCGAAGGGCACGACATCACTCGGAATCTCGACGTACTCCTCGTACACTTCGTCGAACATCCCAGTCCGATTGCCGTTCCAAAAATAGGTGACATGCCCGAACTTCTGGGTCTCGCTGCAGGCAAACTGGGAAACCTGGTTGCGGGCCAGGTACTCGCCCATGGTGCGATCGATCGCCGGCGGCTGGACCAAGTAATGGCGTGGCAGCTTGAGGTCGCCGTCGTACTCCATCATGCCGACGAAATCGACATCGGGGATCGGGCCCCGGTCGAACTCGCCGAGCTCGGGCTCGGTAAAGGCGCGAGTGAGCTCGAGGGCCCGGTCGCCCCGGAAGTTGAACAGTACCACTGCCGCGCCGTCGCGAATCGGGCCGACGGCATTGCCCTCCCCGTCGACGATGACGAAGCCGAGAAGGTCTTGGTCGATCATGCCTGGGTTTTCTTCACGAAGTGTCTCAATGGCCTCGGTGGCCGTCCTGAAGCCACGCCCTTCGCCGAGCACGTGGTGCTTCCAACCGCGCTCGACCATCGACCAGTCGGCGTTGTAGCGATCCATCGTGATGAACATGCGCCCGCCACCCGACGCGATCCGGTAGTCGCGATCGCTTGCGGTATTCAGCTCGTGCAGGAGCGTCTCGAGCGCATCGACGTACTCGAGGGCGCTCGTCTCCGGAACATCCCGTCCGTCGAGCAGGACGTGGACCCGCACCTTCTTCACGCCCTCCTCGCTGCACCTGCGGAGCATGGCAAAGAGATGGCCGATGTGACTGTGTACGTTGCCGTCGGAGAGAAGCCCGATGAAATGCATCGGCTCGCTGCTCTCGCTGACCTTTCGGACCAGCTTGGTCCATTCCTCACCGCGAAACAGCTCTCCGCTGTCGATCGCCATCTGTACACGCTTGGCGCCCTGGTCGAAGACCCGGCCGGCACCGAACGCGTTGTGGCCGACCTCGCTGTTTCCCATGTCGTCGTCACTCGGTAGACCCACGGCCGTCCCGTGGGCGCGCAGCCTGGTGCTCAGCGATTGCTTGGAGAGTCGCTCGAGTGTGGGGGTGCGGGCCAGCCAGACAGCGTCACCTTCGTTCGACGCTCCGCAGCCGACGCCGTCCATCACCACGATGAGCACGGGACCTGGAACAGCTTCGAACTTGGGATCCTTGTGGAGCTTCCAATCGGTCACGCGGGCGTTCTAGCACGCTTCTGTTGGTCTTCGACGGAGGGAGCGCTCGGGATGGAGTCACGGGCGAGGATTCGGAAGTCCGGTGGTGGCTTGATGACCTTGGGCATCCGGTCGTCGCCGGTGATGAGACGCGCACCGCGGCCCCCGCTGAAGTACAGCCAAACCCATTCGACGAACACGACCAGCTTACGCCGAAAGTCGATCAGGAAGAGGATGTGTATCAATGCCCACAGGAGAAAAGCGAAGTAGCCACCGAAGCGAAGACTCCCGATCTGCGCGACGGCCCGGTTCCGGCCGATGATCGCCATCGAGCCTTTGTCATTGTACTTGAACGGTTTTCGTGGAGGCGGCGCCTCGCCGCGCTGTTCGGCCTTGATCTCGTTCGCGATGATGCGGCCTACGTGCCGTCCCCCCTGAAGCGCCCCTTGGGCGACACCCGGCACCGGCTTGCCGGTCGCTTCATCGAGGAGGTGTGCCAGGTCGCCGGCAACGAAGGCGTTGGGATGCCCCGGGATGCTGAGGTCGCTCTCTACCAAGACTCGGCCGGAGCGGTCGAGCTCGACACCGAGGGTTTTGGTGAGGGGTGAGCCTTTCACTCCGGCGGCCCAAAAGACGTTGTTGGCATCGATTCGAATCGTGCCGTCCGGCGTTTCGGCGGTCAGCCCTTTTTCATCGACGTCGGTCACTCGCGTGTTGAGTATCACCTCGACACCCAGCGATTCGAGGTCGCGCTGCGCTCGCTCGGAAAGCTCCTCGTCGAACGCGGTGAGAACCCGATCGGCGAAATCCAGCAGAATGATCCGAGTCGTACGTGTGTCGATCGATCGGAAGTCACGGCGTACCGACTCGGCGATTTCGGCCAGCGCTCCTGCCATCTCGACCCCAGTCGGTCCCGCACCGACGATGGCAAAGGTGAGCGCGGCACGCTTGGCAGCCTTGTCCTGCTCGAACTCGGCTTGCTCGAATGCGAGCAGGAAGCGGGACCGAATATCGGTCGCCTCGTCGATCGTCTTCAAGCCCGGCGCATGACTCTTCCAGACGTCGTTTCCGAAGTAGTTCGTCTCCAACCCTGCGGCGAGCACGAGATAGTCGTAGGTATATGGCTCCCCGCCGAGCATGACGTTCTGATTCTGGAGATCGATACTCTCGACGTCGTTCATCAGGACCCGGCAATTCTTTTGCCCGCTCATCACACTTCGAATCGGCGCGGCGATCGTCCCTGGATGGAGCGCCGCGGTCGCTACCTGGTAGAGCAGGGGCTGAAACAGGTGGTGATTGTGCTTGTCGATGACGACGACGTTGGCATCCGCCCTGCGCATGGCACGCGCCGCGGCGACGCCCGCGAATCCGCCACCGATGACCACGACACGTGGTTTTGAAGGATCCATGGAAAGGTTGTAGCGCCAGCTGCACCGCGCGGGAAGAGCGGTATGCTTGGCCCATGATTTGCGTCACTAACCGCATTCCGGTCGCCGAAGGCTACGAGATCGACTTCGAAGACCGCTTCCGGAAACGAGTCCATCTGGTCGACCAAGCCAAGGGCTTCGTGCGCAACGAGGTGCATCGTCCCAAGCCGATGACGCTCGACCACCAATCGGGTGAGTGGTCACCAGGCCCTTCGGGCAGCGGCTACTACGAGGTCAAGACCTGGTGGGAAACCTTCGAGGACTTCGTGGCTTGGACCAAGAGCCCCTCGTTCGCGGAGGCCCATCGCAACCGTCCGCCAAAGGAAATGTTTCGCGGACCAAACGAGCTCACGATCCACGAGGTCTTTCTCAGCACCGACGACTCCGCTGGCGGGGCAGGCTGAGGAACGGGAGCCGTGTCGAAGCCGCCCCCGGATCCGGTGAAGAGGCGATTGTGGATCAGCTTGTTGGTGCTTTTGTTCCTGCTGCTCGCGGTGGGCGCTCTCATCGCAACCTTGGGAGGTGACGACCTGGCCTACGAGAGTCCAAGCTACCGTGTGGTCGAAACCATTGGCGAGGTCGAGATTCGCGAGTACGCGCCGTACCTGGTCGCGGAGGCGAAGGTGAACGGCAGCCTCGAAGATGCAGGCAACCAGGGGTTTCGAATTCTGGCGAAGTACATCTTCGGTGAGAACCAAGCGCGCGAGAAGGTCGCGATGACCGCACCCGTGACGCAGGAGCGCTCGAGCTCGACGAAGATCGCAATGACATCACCGGTGACGCAGGAGCGCAGCGGCGAGCAGTTCAGCGTTCGGTTCATGATGCCCTCGAAGTACACGCGGGGGACGCTGCCCGTGCCGAAGGACTCCCGGATCGAAATCCACGAGGTGCCAGCGAAGGAGCTCGCCGCAATTCAGTACTCCGGTCGCTGGACGCGAGCCAACTACGAGACGCACCTCCGCGAGCTGGTACGCACGCTCGAGCAGGCGGAGCTGGAGCCGGTCGGAGAGCCGATCTGGGCTCGATACGACCCTCCGTTCAAGCCTTGGTTCATGCGCCGAAACGAGATCCTGACCTCGTTTCGACGGTCCGAGTCGCCCGAGCGCTATTGAGTTTTCCGCTCGACGCGAGCACACTCGACCCCCATGGCCGAGATCGCTGCGGACAACCAAGGATTCGTCGAGTGTTGGAACGAGATCCTGACGCCGAAGTGGATCCGTTTCCGGCACCTCCTTTCCGGCAACGGGAAGATCCACAGCGATCTCAGTTACCCGGATTTCGGGTTTCGTGAAGGCGATCGCGTCCTCGACATCGGATGCGGCTTCGGGGAGACGAGCTTGGAGATCGGCAAGCTGGTCGGTCCGAGCGGCGAGGTCCTGGGCCTCGACTGCACGGCCGCGTTCCTCGACATCGCGAACGAAGAGCGCGATGCAAGCGGTGCAGCGCAGGTGCGATTCGAGATCGGCGACGCGCAGGTGCACGAGCTACCGGAGAGCCACTTCGACGTCGCTTACTCGCGCTTCGGCGTGATGTTCTTCCAGAGCGCCGTTCGCGCCCTTCGCAATGCACACCGTGCCCTCAAGCCCGGTGGCAAGGTCTGCCTGATCGTCTGGCGATCGCTTGCCGACAACCCGTGCTGGGACGCCGCCAAAGAGGTCGCCCTTCGTCACCTGCCGCCACCCGGCGATCAAGCCTCGACCTGCGGCCCGGGACCCTTCTCCATGGCGAGCGAAGAAACCGACCGCGCGATGCTCGCGGCCGCGGGCTTCCCGCAAACCGAGGTCTTCCGAAGGATCGACGCGGACGTCTGTATCGGAAGCGACATCGAAGAGGCGATCGACTACCAGCTGCTCGTTGGACCCTCGGGCGAGATCGTGCGCGAGGCGGGACCGCTCGGGAAGCAAAAGCTTCCCGAGCTACGCGACGATCTCCGACGCCTAATGGAGCCCTACCTCCGCCCGGACGGCGTCTACATGCCCTCGAGCACCTGGGCGATCATGGCCCGCAAACCCGAGGGACAGGCTCGCCCCTCAAAAGCGCTCTGATTCCGGGCGACTGCAGACCCAACTGCGTATTTTCCGGCGTCGCCGTGTCATCGTTTGGTCATGTGGCTCCGATTGTCCTTGACCGGAATAGAACCTGTTCTAAACTACCGTTAGTTTACATATAGTAAAGTAATATCCGCTTTGCGGGTTATTGGAGGATCGCGTGGAGAGCAAGTGCCCGGTGAAGTTTCAGAACCTCGATTTCTGTGCCCCAGAGACGCACGAGAATCCGTACGAGATGTACGACTACTTCCTCGAGCACGAACCGATCGTCTTCGATGAGAAGAACGGCGTCTGGGAAGTCTTTCGCTACGACGACATCGTGATGATCGAGCGCGACACGGAGACGTTCATCAACGGCGAAGGCGTGCGACCGAACATCCCACCCGACCCGGGGATGATCTACCAAGACGGCGAGCAGCATAGCAGACAGCGGGCGCTCGTTTCGTCGGGCTTCACACCCCGTCAGATGCGCAAGATGGAGGACCGAGCTCGCGAGATCGTCGTCGACCTCGTTAGCAACATGCTCGCCAAAGACGAGGTCGACATCGTCGCCGACCTCGCGGCGCCACTGCCTGCGAACCTCATCGCCGACATGCTCGACATTCCTCAGGAGCGACGCACCGCCGTCATGCAGTGGATCAACAAGATGATTCACGGCGGTTGCGGACCGGACTACGTCGACGACGAGGTCAACGACGCATTCGCGAATTTCTGCGAGCACCACGAAGAGATGTACCAGGACCGCATCGCCCAGGGGTGCACCGGAAGCGATCTCTTGACCATCTGGATCAACGCGGAAATCAACGGCGAAAAGCTCGACGAGTCGCAGCTACTATTCGAGCACGCGCTGCTCAATGTCGGCGGCGCGGAAACCACGCGCAACGCCATCGCAGGCGGTCTCTACGAGCTCGCGAAAGACCCGAAGCAGTACGACGCGCTCTACGAAGACCCATCGCTCATCGCGAACGCCGTCGAAGAGATCATCCGCTACGTCTGCCCGTTCATCAACATGTACCGAACGGCGACGCGCGACTTCGAGCTACACGGCAAGGTCATCAAGGAGGGCCAGCAGGTCGGCCTCACGTACCCGGCTGCGAACCGCGACCCTCGCAAGTACAACGACCCTCACAAGTTCAACATCTTCCGTGACTTCTCGAAGGAGGCGCGTCACCTATCGTTCGGCCTTGGCCCGCACTTCTGCCTGGGAGCCTCGCTCGCACGAATGGAAGTCCGTCTCTCCCTCGAGGAGATGACCCAGCGCGTCAAAGCGATTCACCCGATTGAGGGCCGAGACGCCGTTCCTGTGCTGTCCTCCTTCGTCCGGGGGCTCCAGTCGTTCCCGGCCACGCTCGACCCCCGCTGAGCCAAGGAGGCCACGTGGCACCCGAAGCCGCCGTCGAAAAGACCCCGTACGAGCTGCTTGGCGGCGACGACGGAGTGCGGCAACTCGTCGCGGACTTTTACGAGCTGATGGATACGCTCCCCGAGGCTGCGCCGATTCGCGCGATGCACGAGGGCGACCTCAGCGTGATGGTCGACAAGCTCGGTACGTTCCTCATCGGCTGGATGGGAGGACCCCAGCGCTACCAGGAGCGCTTCGGACGCGTGATCATCCCACTGGCGCACCGGCCGTTTTCCATCGGAATGGCCGAACGGGATCAGTGGTTGATGTGTATGGAAGGCGCGCTCGAGCGAACTTCGCTCGACCTGGCGATGAGAGCGCGACTGATGGATTCGTTCGGGCGCATGGCGGAGATGTGCCGTAACAAAGATTGAGGTAGGAAGGGCTGAGCCATGAAGATCGTATTCGACCGAAGCCGTTGCAAGCTCCACGCGCAGTGTCGCGGTGCTGCCCCCGAGTTGTTCGATTTCGCACCGGACGGAAGTCTCGTAGTGCTCAACGAGCATCCTCCGGAGGAGCTTCGCGAAGCCGCGCAGGACGCGGTCGACGCGTGCCCGGAGCAAGCCATCTCCCTCGAGGATTGATCCCTTGGAGGGCGGCCTCGTCACCGGCGCCGACGGACGGGCCAGATGCTGGTGGTGTGGCCACGACGACGAGTACTCCGCGTACCACGACGACGAGTGGGGCCAGCCCGAATACGACGACTGTCGCCTGTTCGAGAAGATCTGCCTCGAGGGCTTCCAATCGGGCCTCAGCTGGCTGACCATCTTGCGCAAGCGTGATAATTTTCGGCGCGCGTTCGCCGGGTTCGACTACCACCGAATCGCACGATTCAACCAGCGGAGCGTCGACCGGCTTCTCGGCGACGCCGGTATCGTCCGCCACCGCGCAAAGATCGAGTCGACGATCAACAATGCGAAGCGCGCCATCGAGATGGAGGAGGAGCTCGGCTCGCTCTCGGAGTTCTTCTGGCGCTATGTGCCGCCACCGAGTGAGCGACCGCAAAGGATGAGCCGCGCCGCCATCGGCCGGCTCGGCACGACGTCTACCTCCATAGCCCTGAGCAAGGAGCTGAAGCGACGCGGCTGGACCTTCGTCGGGCCCACCACGGCATATGCCTTCATGCAGGCGATGGGGCTCGTCAACGACCACCTGGAGGGTTGCTTCGTGCGCGATCGGATCGCACACCCTCGGGGTGTTTAATCTAGAAAACGTATTCTACGGCAACGAAGTCCGGACCTGGCTCGTCGCCCTCGGAATCACCGTGACCGTGCTGGTCGTCCTGCGACTGGCCGAGCAGATCCTCATCGTCCGTATCCATCGGCTCACTTCGAGGACGCGGACCATCATCGACGATCTCATCGTCGGCGCACTTCGAAAGACCAAGCTCCTGTATCTGTTCGTGGTGGCGGTCTACCTCGGCTCGCTGGCGTTGACGCTCCCGGCGGACCTGCGTGCCCTCGACTGGCGGATCTTGATGGTGGCGACCTTGCTCCAGGCGGGCGTCTGGGCGAGCACGGTCATCACCCTCTGGCTTACACACTACCGGGCCAGCGAAGAGGACGGCGCGAACAAGACCACGATGAACGCGTTGAGCTTCCTGGCGCGGATCGCCCTCTGGACCACGGTGCTGCTCCTGATCCTCGACAACGTCGGGGTCGATGTCACGGCGCTCGTCACGGGTCTCGGGATCGGCGGTGTCGCGATCGCCCTCGCCGTGCAGAACGTGTTGAGCGACCTGTTTGCGTCGCTGTCGATCGTGCTCGACAAGCCCTTCGTCAACGAGGACTTCATCGTGGTCGGCGA
Organism: uncultured Myxococcales bacterium; assembly: GCA_965365555.1. Classification (GTDB taxonomy): domain Bacteria; phylum Myxococcota_A; class Polyangia; order Polyangiales; family Houyiibacteriaceae; genus SG8-38. The sequence goes on from CBDUCC010000079.1 coordinate 12,387, forward strand.
CATGGCCGGCTCGGTGGAGCACGTGGGCATCAAGACCACGCGCATCCGAAGCATCTCGGGCGAGCAGCTGGTGTTCTCCAACAACGACCTGCTGAGCAGCCGCATCCGTAACTTCGGGCGCATGAACGAGCGCCGCGTCGTGCT
>CBDUCC010000080.1:0-12515 GCA_965365555.1 uncultured Myxococcales bacterium
GCTTCTGCACCAGCCCTTCCCCGATACCGGTCGCCGCTCCTGTCACGAATGCCGCCTTCTCGCTCACCGGTCCTCCTTCTCGATCCTGGGCAGCAGAGCGTATCATTCGACGCCGCGCGTTCCTACGGGTGACAGCCGAGCACCGGAGGTAGTACGGTCGGCGCGCCAATGTACGAAATGATCGATGCGCACCCGGTCACCATCATCGTGGTCATGGCCGCGTTCCTGGTCACCCCCGTCTACGCGCTCGCGACCTACGTGTTCAGCGGGGCATCAAAGAGAAAGGGACTTCGGGTCGGCGGCGGGTTCTTGCTCTTCGGCGCCGCGATGTTCTGGGTCTGCCTCGCCGACCTTCCGCGTCGCCTCGGCCTGCCGGGCAACCTGATCGTACCCACGGTGTGGCTCCTGCCGAGTCTGATCCTAGTTTGGAAACGGGATTGGTTCGTCGATCGGTGGCTCTGTCAGAAGTGGCTCATCGGACTTCAACTCTGGCGCGCAATCGGCGGCGTCTTTCTCATCGAGATGGTCCGAGGAAACATCCCTGCCATATTCGCGTACCCGGCCGGCTTCGGAGACCTCGCCGTAGCCGTGATCGCGGCGGTGGGTCTGGTCAAGCACTGGAACACGAAGCCCTTCCCAGGGTGGGCGGTGTATCTGGTGATCGCTGCCGGAGTTCTCGACTTCGCGAGCGCCTTCCTCTTCGGCTTCGGCTCCTCGGAGACTCCTCTGCAGCTCTTCTTCCCCGAGATTCCGAACCAGGTGATCCTGTTCCCCACAGGACTGATCCCTTTGTTGCTGGTCCCCTACGCGATCTTCTTTCACACCCTGTCCTGGCTGAGCTACCGCAGGTTTCGGCGATAGCGGTCAGGGACGGTGGCGCGGAGCGACTCCGGTCGAAGCCCGATCAGAGCGCGAGCACCTGCTCGGGGCGATCGATCCAATGGGTCGGAGCCTCGGCCTCGAGCTTTTCTCGGGCGAATGGACCCCAGCTCACAGCGACCGTGTCGACGCCGGCCGCGCGGCCTGCCGCCATGTCGTGATCGGAGTCACCGATGAACAAAGCTTCGGAGGCCGGCGCATCCAGGGCTTCGAGCGCTTTGAGGACGGGCTCGGGGTGAGGCTTGCCACGGACGACGTCGTCCGCGCAGACGCGCACCGGGAACTCCTCCTCGAGGTCGAGGAGTTGAAGGCCTCGAATCGTTCCGGTGCTGAGCTTGCTGGTCACCAGTCCGAGCTTTGCGCCGGCTCGATGGAGGCGCCGAACGAGATCGACGACTCCGGGATACGGCTTCGCCATTCGGTCATGGTGCTCTAGATTGAAATCCCGGTAGGTCTCGAGCATGGCTTCCGCCTCGGCCTCCGAGCTCGCGACCTTGCGGAGCGCCGTCCGAAGCGGGGTTCCGACCCCCGCTAGCCAGTACGCGTCGGGGAGCTCACGGCCGAGGTGAACCCTCGAGGTGTGATGAAACGACGTCAGAATGAGGTCGATGGAATCGAGCAAGGTGCCGTCGAGATCGAATAAGTAGGTTCGCATCGTTTCGAGCGGTTTCTAGTGCCCCGCGTGCCCCTGTCGAGACGAAGAAGTCATCGCTCAGAGAGCCGACAAACTCGACATCGACCCGCCAGGTGCTAGATTGCTCCTCAGAAAGCCCTCGGTAGGGCGTGGTGGCTCACCGTGGGCCGCCGACACGTTGTCTGTTCCTGCGAGAACCGCGCCGTGATTCGAAACAGCGGTTAGAGGTTCGTAGAACGCACAGACGATGGGAAACGGGGCAGACGCTCGGGCACTAGGCCTGGGCAGCGCCGGATACCAAGCAGATGAAGGTCTCCCAACGGGGGGATCCATGAAAGACAAAGAGAAAAGAAACATGAGTACCAAACTATTCGTAGGAAGCCTGAGCTGGAACACCAGCAGCGCCGAGCTTCAAAATGCCTTCGCCGCCTGCGGCGACGTGGTCGAAGCCAAGGTCATCACCGACCGTGACACCGGCCGTTCGCGCGGCTTCGGCTTCGTGACCTACAGCGACGCGGACTCCGCGACGCGCGCCATCGAAGAGCTCGATGGCAGCCAGCTCGACGGCCGCTCGATCCGAGTGGACCGCGCCAATGACCGCCCGCAGCGTGAACGCGGCTCGACCGCTCGCTGGTAAGACGGTTTTGACGCAGCACGCTGCAACCGACCGTGCCGTCGAAGGTCCGATGCACGAGCATCCGACCTTCGACAGCCTTGGTCTCATTCCGGAGCTCCTGTCCGCGACGAAGCGCGCAGGGTACGAGCATCCGACTCCAATTCAGCAGCTGGCGATTCCGCCGGCTTTGGCCGGCCGCGACGTCCTCGGATGCGCCCAGACCGGCACCGGGAAGACCGCGACATTCACCCTTCCCTTGCTTCAGCACCTGAACTCGATGGTCAGCAACAAGCCACGGCTCCGGGCGCTCATCGTGACACCGACTCGAGAGCTCGCCGCTCAGATCGGCAAGAGCATCGAGACCTACGGTCACGACCTTAGACTCTGGCACACGGTCATCTTCGGTGGCGTGAACGACAAGCCGCAGATCGACGAGCTCCGTCGCGGGGTCGACCTCTTGGTCGCGACGCCTGGGCGTCTCCTCGATTTAATGGGCCGCGGCGCTCTGAGCCTCGAAGAGGTCGAGCTGTTCGTTCTCGACGAAGCGGACCGCATGCTCGACATGGGTTTCCTTCCGGACATCCGGCGCATCACCAAGGCGCTTCCGAAGGACCGCCAGACGATGCTCTTCTCGGCGACCATGCCGCCGCAGATCCGAAGGCTTGCCGAAGGCCTGCTCGACCGTCCGGTCAGCGTCGCGGTGGCCCCCGTCTCTTCGACCGTAGACCTGATCGAGCAGCGCGTCTTCTTCGTGAAGAAGGCTCAGAAGCGCAGAGCGCTCGAGAAGCTTCTCCGAACTCCCGAGGTCGAACACACGCTGGTCTTCAGCAGAACCAAGCACGGAGCGAACCGCATCGTGCGCCACTTGGACCAAGCGGGTATCGCCGCCGCCGCGATCCACGGCAACAAATCGCAGGCCGCTCGTACCCGAGCTCTCGATGCGTTCCGCCGTGGCGAGCTCAAGGTGTTGGTCGCGACCGACATCGCGGCCCGCGGAATCGACGTGGACGGCGTCACGCATGTCATCAATTTCGACCTGCCGAACGTGCCCGAAACGTACGTTCATCGAATCGGGCGCACCGCCCGGGCCGGAGCATCGGGCGTCGCCTGGTCGCTCTGCGATGCGGAGGAGCGCCCGTTCCTCGCAAGCATTGAGAAGCTGATCGACAAGCGAATCGGGACTGCCACCCTGGACTGAGAGCCCTATCTCTAGGGCATGAGGGAAAGCAGCATGGCGCGGGCACGCGCCCAGTGGATCCATCGCGGATCGGAGCGACCCGCATGGGCGATCGCACCGAGACAGGGGCAAGAATCGGTTTGGGACTACCCCCGACCGCCCCGTCTCGATGCGGACACTCGCCTCGTGCGAATCATCCACGACGGCGTACTGATCGCCGAGTCGCAGCGCGCCATCCGGGTACTCGAAACCGCGAGCCCGCCGACCTTCTATCTGCCGCCGGACGATGTGCGTACCGAGTTGCTCGAGCGTGCTCGTGGCGCTTCGATCTGCGAGTGGAAGGGCTCCGCGAGCTACTGGTCGCTGCGCGTGGGGGATCGGACCCAACCGAAGGTCGCGTGGAGCTACGAGAACCCGTTCCCCGACTTCACTTCGATAGGCGGCTACCTGAGCTTCTACCCGAGCAAGCTCGAATGCTTCCTGGGAGAGGAACGGGTGCGACCGCAACAGGGCGACTTTTACGGTGGATGGATTACCTCCGAAATTGTCGGGCCGTTCAAGGGCGACCCTGGGACGGGCGGCTGGTAGAGTAGCCGGATGGAACCCGACAAACAGACCCGGATGGAGCTCGAGTCGCTCGCCTTCCGCCGCCTGGTGGAGCACCTCCGCGAGCGGACCGACGTTCAGAACATCGATTTGATGAACCTCGCCGGCTTCTGCCGCAACTGCCTCGCGCGGTGGTACCAGGAGGCGGCCGAGGCGAAGGGCCTCCCGATCGACAAAGAAGGCGCCAGAGAGATCGTCTACGGGATGCCCTACGTCGAGTGGAAAGAGAAGTACCAGACGCCATGACCCTGAAAGTCGTGCAATGGGCGACCGGCAACGTAGGCCGGGCCGCCGTCGAAGCCATCGTGTCGCACCCGGACATGGAGCTGGTCGGCGCGTGGGTGCACAGCAAGGAAAAGGCCGGACGGGACGTCGGCGAACTTTGCGGACTCGGGGCACTCGGCGTGACGGCGACTGGCTCGATCGAGGAGGTGATCGCACTCGAGCCCGACTGCGTCCTCTACGCGCCCCTGCTTCCGAATCAACAGGAAGTGACCCAACTGCTCGAAGCTGGCATCAACGTCGTGACTCCGCTCAACTGGTTCTATCCCGGCAAGCGCGATGTGACATCGCTTCTGGCCGCATGCGAAAGAGGCGGCGCGACGCTCCACGGCACCGGCATTCACCCGGGCGGCATCACCGAGCGCCTACCGCTTACGGTGGCCGCACTCTCGCGCGCAGTCAGCCATGTACGCGCAGAGGAGTTCTCGGACATCCGCAGCTACGGGGCGGCAGACGTGATTCGTAACATCATGCTGTTCGGCAAGACCCCGGAGCAGGCGAGGATGAGCCCTATGCTCATGCTGCTTACCGAGGGCTTCTCGCAGTCGATCGAGATGGTCGCAGATGCGCTCGGGTTCGCCCTCGACCCCGAGATACGGAGCCAGCACGAGGTGTCGGTCGCAACCGCGACGATCGACTCGCCGATCGGTCCGATCGAGCCGGGACATGTGGCTGCTCAGCGCTTCACGTGGGAGGGACTCGTCGGCGGCACGCCCGTGATCACGGCCCGAACCAACTGGTTCATGGGTGAAGAGAATCTCGATCCGGCTTGGAGCTTCGGTCCCGAGGGCGAGCGCTTCGAAGTCGAGATCACCGGCGATCCCTCGATCAAGACCACGTTCCACGGCCTTCATCCAGAGTCGATCGCTGCAGGCCTCGAACGGAACCCTGGAATCGTCGCGACAGCGGTTCACTGCGTGAGCGCGATCCCCTACGTCTGCAAGGCCGAGCCGGGAATCAAGACCTATCTCGACCTTCCACTGGTGACCGGCCGCGCCGATACGCGCCTCGGTCGCTAGCGTCTAGCGGGTCGTTCATCCCTTCCCAAAGGGACGCCGGCGAGGCACACTCTCGAGATGCCGCGACAGCAACTCCAGGACGCCCTCGACGCACTTCACCGCGAGCTCGAACGAGGCGGTGAAGTCGGCGAGGAAGATCGTCAGGCATTGCTCCAGGCTGCGAGGGAAATCCAAGAAGCGCTCGCGGAGCCCGGGGATGAGGCGGCGCTGGGCGATCGCGTATCGACGCTGATCGAGGAATTCGAGGCGACTCATCCTCGATTCGCCGAGATCCTTGCCAACGTCTCCGAGGCGCTTGCCAACCTCGGAATCTGAATGGCCGAGCCATCTGCGTGGGTCGTTCGATTCGCAGCGCGGATCCTCGAGGCGGGCACTGTGCTCGACCTTGCCGCAGGCTTCGGCCGGCACACTCGGTTCCTGCGTGACCAAGGGTACCGTGTCGTCGCAGTCGACATCGACACAACGACGTTGGAGGAGTTTCGCGGCGACGCGCACATCGACCTGGTCGAAGCCGACCTCGAAGCCGGCACCTGGCCCTTCGGCGAGACGACCTTCGACGGAATCGTCGTCGTGAACTACCTCCACCGCCCGCTTCTACCTCGGCTCACCGAAGCGCTCGGGCCCGGTGGAGTTCTGATCTACGAGACCTTCGCGGTCGGTCAGGAGGCTCACGGACGACCGACGAACCCGAGCTATCTGCTTCGTGAGGGCGAGCTACTGGATCTGTTCGACGGGGCCCTCGAGGTCATCGCGTACGAGCACGGGCTGGATACGGTGCCAAGACCTGCCGTTCGACAGCGAATCTGCGCGAGGAAGCCTCGCGATTCGCAGCTACCGTAGAATCCGGCGAAGCCCCCAGACGGCCATTCCGACACAGGCGGCGGCCCCCAGCCCGAATAGCAGCCGCGCCAGAGCTTCGTTCACACTCGGTGGGACGAAGGGCACGTAGCGATGGAGGGTCCCTTCAGGGGCATAGAACGTGAGCCAACCGGCGGTGCCCGCAAGACCCAGCAAGAGCAAGGACGTCAGCGTCTCGCTGATCCGATGGTCCCGCGCGAGCGAGGAAAACCCCATCAAAGCGAGCAGGATGCCACCGGCGGCAACGAGCTCAAGTGGCGCGGTAATACCGAGCAGGTCCTTGGACACGAAGCCGAGGCCGACGGCGGCAATGAAGCCACCCGCCAACAGACAAAGCGTTGCAATCCCCTTCCCCACATCGCTCAGTGTAGCGCACACCGACGGCAGGAGAAAAAGTCCGCGGCTTCTTCAGCAACGTGCAGGCAGCTGACCCTTGGTTGACTGACCCGCTAAGGGTTGGCGCAACGGAGCAAAGCTGGTAGGCCATGGCCATGTCGAATCCGACCGCAACTCTGGAGACTTCGCTCGGCAATGTCGAAATCGAGCTCTTCACCGACCTCATGCCGAAAACGGCGGGTAATTTCATCGAGCTGGCAAAGTCTGGCTTCTACGATGGGCTCCACTTCCACCGCGTCATCGACGGCTTCATGATCCAATTCGGCTGCGCCCACAGCCGCGACCCGAACAGCCCGCGCGCTGGCACCGGTGACAGCCCACTCGGCAACATCGAGGACGAGCACCCCGAGAACGCGAAGCTCTCGAACGAGCCAGGAACACTATCGATGGCGAATACCGGGCGCCCGAACAGCGGTGGCTCGCAGTTCTTCATCAACACGACGCACAACGCCTATCTCGACTGGTTCACGCCCGGACCGTCCAAGCACCCGGTATTCGGAAAGGTCACCGACGGCCTCGATGTAATCAAGGCCATCGAGACGACGCGTACCGGCCCTGGCGACCGTCCGGCCACGCCCGTGCAGATGATCAAAGTCACCGTGCACGACTAGTCGGCGACCGCACTCCCCCAGTAGTTGTAGTTCAGGGCTCTCACGCCGGGAACGTACATCCGCTCCTGGTCGAGGATACGGAAGCCCGCACTCCCTAGGAGCGCGGGGATATCCCGGTTGAGATTGCAGCCACCCGCCAAGACGCGCCACGCCGGATTGATACGGTTCTGCCAACTTGCCACGTCCGGATCGGGAGCAAGACCGTGCTCACAGAAGAGCAGCCGCCCACCCGGTCGCAGGACGCGACGCATTCCGCGGAGTGCGAGGAGCGCATCGGGAATCGTGCATAGGGTGTAGGTCAGTAGCACCGTGTCGATGCTGTCGGTCCCCAAAGGGATCTCTTCGCCCGGCAGATCGATCATCTCGAGCGCGAGGTCCGCGCCGCCCCGGTTTCGCCGCGCCAGCTTGCGCATGCCCGCCGAGGGTTCGAGGCCCCACACTTTGCGAACCTTCGCGCGATCGTAGAACGGCAGATTGAGACCGCTACCCATGCCGACCTCGAGAACCTCTCCCTCCGCCCGAGGAACGACCTTCTCTCGCTGCTTACGAGTCGGCTTCGACGAGCATGCGAGGTCGATCAGTCGCGGAAGGACATAGCGGTCGTAGAGGCCCAAGGAGCTAGCCGTCGGAGGGCTTCATCGATTGCAGGAGCCCATCGAGTGCGGCCCGGTTGGCCTTCACGACTTCATCGTCGCCGAGGAACTTGAAGTAGTACGGCCCGCTCTTGGTGCTCACAATCGTGGCGATCATGCGTTGGCCCGGTTGCGGCTCCTGCGAGTCTGCGCCGGATCCCATACCGCCGACGTACGTCCCCGCGACTTCGACCTGCGTGACCTCGAAACCTGCGACCTTTTTCTTGACCGGAGTCACCTTGGTGAGCGCCGAGCCATCGGAGTTCTTGAACTGGCCCACCCAACGGTCGATGTTGGCCTGAGCGCTGCCCGCGCCTCGATTGCCGAAGAAGTAGACGACGAGGCCCGCCGTCCCGCCCTCGCCGCGTACGCCGAGCTCTGCGCGACGCATGGGGGACGCCGAGTGCTGGTACTCCCATTTCTCTGGTGCCTCGAATGCGAGTCCCCCCACATCAATGTGTTTGATGTCGCCCGACACGTGAGATGGCGGTGGATTGAGGCCTGCAGCCGGCCCGTGGGGATCGTGAGGGATCGATCGGTAGTCCCGCTCGTACTCATTATGAGGCACGCCGAGCTTCTCGAGGCCGCCAGGCGCCCCCTCACGCTCAGCCATGATCACGTCTTCACGTTCGGTGAACCCGTCTCCAGGAGTTGGGCCTTTGGACTTGCATCCGAGTGCGAGAACGGACGCGACAAGCATGGCCAGCAGGATCGGCATACGGAGACTAGTCATCGGTCGACTAAAGCACAGGCCCCCCCCGAGCGCGAGCGAAGCACGCGACTTGGGGGGGTCGTGGGTGAGTAGCCCTCACCGTCAGTCGCAGAACTGCGCGTAATCCTCCGTGTTCAACGGTACGCCGAGCTCGCGCGGGTTCGCTGATTCGGGGAAGTCAGCGCCGGTCTGCCAGAGGTCCGGACCGGTCTCGAAGAAGACGTTTACCGCTTCGGGCGGAGGCTCACATCCCAATCCCGCACCCTTCGCGTACTCGACGAAGTCGACCGCAAAGCGATCCTGGTAGTCCTCTGGAAGTGGGATCAGGCCGCTGATCGGGTTCGTTAGGCGGCCCGTGCCCTGAGGGCCGGTCTCCTGGAACTCGATGAGCTTCTGCTTGGGGTTTGCTCCTCCCGCGTTCTCGATCACTGCGCAGATATCGGCAGCGGCACCCGCACCAAAGCTGGAATGGCAGTAGGCGCAGCCCCCACCATCTTGGATGTTTGCGATTGCTTGTGGCGTCACGGTGTGGGCGTAGTACGGGGCCAATACCGCGAACGTCTTCTTCGGATCCCCGTCGTCCGGACAGAGACCCGGGTCAGCCGGGCGATCGCAGTTGTACTTGACCGTCATCATGGTGGCCGGGTGGAAAACCTCGTTTCCATCGCCTTCCTTGTCCCACTTCATCACGAACTTCCAGTTGCTGATGACCGTCGAGGGACATTTCTGTTCGTTGTCGAGCTCTTCCTCGAGATGACAGTTGATGCATGAAATGACGGTCTCCGTATGGCAGAGCGCGCAATCGACATTGCCATGTTGGCTCCCGTGATAGTTGACTGCCGTGAAATCCGGATCTGAGGTGTCATGACAGTCCGTGCAGCGTGCCGAAATCGCGCCGGGCCGAAGCAGGCTGTCGTACGGGTTCCCGTCGCCGTGCACGTCGGGCGCATCGATGGTGTCGTCGTCGGGGGTGCGCTCTCCGTGACAAACAGCGCATTGGAAGCCGGCCGCAGTATGAACATCCGCCCCGATGATCGCGTTCTCTCGAGCTTGGCGACCATGGCAGCCGAGGCACGTCGCCGAATCGAGATGCGAGGCCAATGCCATTCCGCCTGCACCTCCAGCCCCGTTGTCGAAGTGGCAGTCTGCGCACGAGGGTTCGTACACGAAGTTCGGGTCATCCGGGTCGCGCGAGGTGTCGTGACAGCCCTGACAGGTGAAGTCCTCGTACGGGACGCCGATCAACTGCTCGATGCCTCCGTTCGCTTCATCGAACCAGAAGCTTTGGCCAGCGCGCGTGTTGTGAAGGCTTGTCGGGAAATTAGCGATGGGCGCGCCGCCGACGCCCCCTTCGCCTCCTGCGCCGCCGCCGCCCATGCCGGCCTCGCCGCCCATGCCGGCCTCGCCGCCGCCGCCGCTGCCGCCGCTGCCACCGCTTCCGCCACCGCTACTTCCACATCCAACGATGAATGCACCGGTTGCGATACAAAGGCCTGTGATGATGAGTGTGCGAGTGACCGACATGGCTCTCCCCTTTCGCGTGCGTTCCTACGTCCGAAAAGTAGGGCAAAGAATCAAGGCAAGTCCAATGCAAAATCCCGGGGATTTGGTAAACAACTCACGCAGATTTTGCGCCGAAAAGAAACCGAAACCAAGAGGGTTAGGAGCGCGCGGGAGGCGGGAACTTGAGGTACTCGTCGACGAGTACCTCGGCGAGCTCGCGATTCGCGGGCCGCTCGGCGCCTAGGCGTCCCCGGGCGCGCAAGTCTTCACAGAGCCTGTCGAAAACGCGGTCGATCGTGAGGGCGCTCGCGCCGGTCCGCCAAGCCGCACGCTCGGCCTCGTCGGCAAAGCAATAGGCCTTCCAGGAAATCGAGAACCGCATCTGGTCCCATGAATAGCGAGCGACCTCGGCTTCGCCGTCGCGGACCACCCAAACGCCGTCCCCCTCGGGATGCAAGCGCATGCGCGGCATAAGCTGGGGCATCGCCTCGCCGCTCTCGGCAACTCGATCGACGCCATGAAAGACGCTGTCGGTGTCCATCACGAGCGCTGTGTTGAAGTGAACGTCATAGGCCACGGCGGGACGGTTGACCCCGCCGGGGTAGAACGCGAACTGGCCTCCGTCGGTGTCTTGGTACCAGGAGACCGACGTTGCGATCGGCATCCGATACTCGTCGAACAGTCCGGAGTGGTGGGCCACGACGATCAACCATTCCGGATGGAGCTTCCGGTTGAGCCCACGAAACTCGGGCACATCGGTGTGGATCGCAAGCTCTTGGCCGGGCAAGAGAATGTTCGCGTAGACGATCGCCGGCTCGACGATCGGCCGACCGAAGACCTCGCGGGCCGCCTCGATCAGCCTCGCGTTGCGCACCAACGGTTCGATGCCCCGAGCGAATACTTGGTCCCCGTAGGCGTAGGTCTCTCGGAAGTAATTCGTGCGCGCGACCAGCGTCGTGAGATCCCCGTCGCGGCGGCCCAAGCGGCCGCCCGTTCGCAGGAAATTAAAAGCGGCGTCGAAGCGCTGCGGCAGCCCTTCCCCAATGCCCTCGTTGAGCCCTTCCTCGGAATACATTCCATAGGAGCCGAAGTCCTCGCAGAGGCGCACCAGCGCGTGCGCCTCGTTCTCGGGTAGAAACGGGTCGAGCTCGACGTGTCGGGAAACAAAGTGAGACTGCATACGAATTTGCTAGGTTTTACGCGAGAGGACACTGCCAGCGAATGCGCCGGGCGTCGAGACACGGAATAAAAAACAATAATTTCATATGTTTCGTGGGATCGTGACCCCGGCTGACGCTTTCGCTTGCACGGTTTGCGCGCGACTTGTAAAACATTGTCATGAAGAAGCTAATCGCCACCTCCGTTCTCTGCTTGGGTCTCATGCTCTCGGCGCCGGTATCCACCGTCGCTGCCGATAGTGACGGCGGATCGAGTTGGAGTACATCGACGAGCTGGAGCTGGAGCGGCCTCCAGACCTGGTGGTCCAGCTTCAAGCAGCGCGTCCTGAGTCACTTCAGCTCATCGAGCTCGACCGGAACCAAGGCCCAGCCGACTCCGAGCGGCTCGAGCGTCCCGGAGCTCGACATGACAGCCGCAGGCAGTGCCGTCGTCTTGCTCTTGGGTGGCGTGGCGTACATCGCATCGCGGCGGCGCGAGCAAGAGTAGCTCGGAGGCTCTCTGAATTGGGAGCCGAGGGAGCTTGTCTCCTCGGGCCGCGACTCTCGCCAACCTAGCGGTGCTGGGCCTGCTTGGAGTGTTCGGCTGGCTCCACTACCGCAGGCCGCTGCTCTACTACACGGGCCTTCAAGAGGACGGGCCGATCGAGTGGGCCACGTTCTGGAGCTTTCTCCTTGCGGGGCTCGTCTTCGTCACCTCCGCGCGAGAGCAGCGCAAGTCGACGGAGGCATGGCCCTGGTTTGTCCTCGGAATCGCCCTCTTCTGCTTCCTCGTGGCGATGGAGGAAATCTCCTGGGGCCAACGAGTGCTCGGCTACCAGCCGCCGGAGTACTTCCTCGCGGAGAACTCCCAGCAGGAGATCAACGCTCACAACATCGCCGGCCGGGCTCTCCGCGTATGGACGTTTCGCGCGATCGTCTTCGCCTATGGCGTGCTGCTCCCGCTGCTCGGATTGAGCGCTCCTGCGGGGCGCTTGCTCGAACGGATCGGGATCCTGATTCCAGCGATCGAGCTCGCACCGTCGATGTTCGCGATCTTCTGGTTGCACCTCCACTACCCCTGGAAGTTCACCGGCGAGATCACCGAGTGCGCCCTGGGCTTCGCGTTCCTGTGGATTGCGATCGGAGCCGGCGCACGGACTGCTGCGGAGGCACGCGCGACTGAGCTCCGCGCGGCCTGGCTCCCTTTGCTGGCCGTGTTGCTTGGTGTCACCACCGCACGTGCGTCGGAACAGCGCGGCACGGACGACCCCGGCCGCATCGCGATGGCTCAAAAGGAGACCCGTGCGCTCGCAGCAGACCTGGTGACGCCGAGCGCGGCAGGCGAGGCCGAGCCGCACCTCACGAGCGTGATGCGGGCCGTCGTGCGCGCCGTGGGCGATGGCGCCGTGGGCGGCAGGGGCTAGCGCCATGGA
>CBDUCC010000081.1:0-12512 GCA_965365555.1 uncultured Myxococcales bacterium
CGCCGCCACCTTACTATTACCGCCCCGTCTACGGCGGAGGCTACCATCCGAGCCACCACTACAATCGTTCGCCCAGCTACAACAAGGTGCTCAGCGACAACAACGTCGTCGTCGTCAACAAGAACAAGAACTACTGGGGTGGCTTCGACGACAAGCCGCGTGGCAAGGATCGGAAAGGCAAGGTCCAGAGCCCCATCACCAAAGCAAAGCCTGATAGGTCCGATCTGAAAAACATCGATCGGAACCAAGGCAAGAAGCAAGACTGGAAGGGTCAGTCGAGCTACAAGGGCTCGAGCTCGAAGGCACGGGACAAAGCGAACCTCCCGAAGAAGGGCAAGATGCCCGATTCGAAGGCTGTTAAGAAGCAGGCCGCAGCGAACGCTTCCTCGGCAAAGGCAAGGAGACCTTCGACGGGTGGCGACCGCGGCTACGGAGATCGGGCGAAGTCGGCGAAGACTCGCCCTTCGTCCCGGCCGACCTCGCGCCCGCAACGCGAGTCGGCGTCTCCCTCGGGTGGAAAGCTTGCCGGTCGAGGGAGCGGGGCTTCGGCGCGAGCCGCAAGCTCACGCGGGCGCTCGAGTATGCCGCAGCGTGGTGGCGGTCGTGGCGCAGGCGCAGGTCGAAGGCGCTAGGAGGACGAGACCATGAGGAAGAACCAGATGCGTATGAGAGCTCTGTCCACGTGGTTCGCGGTGTCCGTCGCGCTCCTCAGCCTTGGGGGCTGTAGCAAGCGCGAAGCGGCACCCGAAGACACCAGTTCGGCGGTCGATGCCACGCCCGATCCGAATCAGGGGCCCGAGCACCGCGGCTACGATTCCCCGGACGCGGCCGTGGAAGCACTGGCCGCCGCGCTGGGTGCGAACGATGTCGATACGTCGAAACTCATCTTCGGTCCTGGCGGTGACGAGCTGCTCGAATGGGGCGATCCGGTCGCCGAGAAGCAGGACCGCGAAAAGTTCACCGAGATGTACGAAGCCAAGCATGACCTCGTCGATGGACCGGACGGACAGAAGATCCTCGAGATCGGCGGAAAGAATTGGCCGCTTCCCGCACCGCTCGTCCAACGCGAGGGTCGTTGGTACTTCGACGGCGCCGCGGGTGCGGACGAGCTCGTCTACCGACGAGTGGGCCGGAACGAGCTCGGGGCTATCGCGGTCGCGCATGGATACGTCAACGCGCAGTACGAATACGCGTCGAAACCGCGAGACGGCAACATCGCCGGCCTCTTTGCGGCGTTCCTCATCAGCGATCCGGGACGGCAAAACGGACTGTTTTGGCCTGCGGAGGAAGGTGAGCCCATGAGCCCGGTGGGCCCGTTCATCGCGAGTGCCGCAGGGGAAGGATACCGGCGCGCCGCGCGTGGCGAGCCGGTCCCCTATCACGGCTACTTCTACCGGATGCTGTACGCTCAGGGACCGGACGCCGAGGGCGGCGAAAAGGAGTACTTCGTTTCCGGACGGCTCGTGAACGGGTTCGCCATGATTGCCTGGCCCGCCGAGTATGGAGTGAGCGGCGTCAAGACATTCATCGTGAACCAGGATGGGGTCGTCTACGAGACAGATTTCGGTGACGAGACCCCGTCGCGGGTGAATGAGATCCGGGCGTTCAATCCAGACTCGCAATGGGCGGCGGTGAACGCAGAGGTTGCGGCCGACTGAGAGGGTCGGCTTCGGCGCGCATGAGTCGCGCTTGCACAGATCCAATGTCCGCGTAGACGGGTAGACTGGCGTCGAGCCAGGGCCTTCATCATGCCGATTCTTGCCATCGATCTCGGGACCACGAACGTGAAGGCCGCGGTCGTGAGTCTCGACGGAGCCCTTCTTGGAACCGGTCATGCATCGATCGAAACGGCATTCACTCCGGATGGCGGGGCCGAGCAAGGTCCCGAGGAGGTCTGGGAGAATGCGCTCGGAGCCTGTGAACAGGCTCTGGCGTCCATTTCCGATCGGACTCAAGTGCTCGGGGTGGCCTGTGCGAGTCAGTATTCGTCCATCGTCCCGGTCGATGCGCAGGGGCGTGCTACGGCCAACATGGTTGCCTGGATGGACCAACGCGGGGCGCCCGACCGACTGGCGAAGCTTCCCGGTGGTGAGCGGATGAAGCCAAGCCTCCTGCAGATGCTTCGGTGGATTCAGGTGCACGCCATCCCGCCACTTCCGTCGGGCGCCGACTCACTTGCGCACATGCGCTGGCTCAAGCTCGCCCGACCGGACGTATACGAGAGAACCGCAACGTTTCTGGAGCCCATGGATTTCCTAGCGATGCGGTTCAGCGGACGACGCGTCGCGAATCGATGCTCGGCCTTCTTGATGTTGCTCACCGACAACCGCCGGAGCGACCCGGTCTACCACCCCTCACTTCTGAAGTGGTCGGAGATCGATCCCGACAAACTTCCTGAGCTCGTCTCGCTCGATCAGCCCGTCGGGAAGGTGCTTCCAGACATCGCCGACCGGCTAGGCCTGTCTCGTGACGCAGTCGTCTTCCCCGCCATCAACGACACCCAGGCTGGCGGCATCGCTGCGCACGCATTCGAAGGTGATCACGCTGGTATCTCGATCGGGACGACCGGCGTATGCATCACTCACGTCCAGTTCAAGAAGACCGATATCATCAACTCCATCGCGACGATGCCCTGTCCGATTGCCGGGAGGAACTTCGTGATGGCGGAGGCTGGAGCGAGCGGGAAAGCGGTCGAGTACTTTCTCGAGCAAATCGTCTTCGCGGACGACAGCTTCGGCAAGAGCGGACTCGTCGAGAAGTTTGCGGCCCTGGAGCGCGCGATCGAGCGAACCGAGCCCGGCAGCGGGGGGCTCTTGTTCGTCCCCTGGCTGACTGGATCCGTGACCCCGGCCGAGGATGGCCGGGTCCGCGGCGGCTTCCTCAACATTTCCCTTCACACGACTCGCGAGCACATGGCCCGCTCGGTGCTCGAGGGCGTGGCCTTCAATCTACGTTGGGTTCTCGAACGCGTCGATCGCTTCGCAAAACGCAGCTCCAATCACGTGGTCTTCTACGGTGGAGGCGCGCTTTCGCCCCTTTGGTCGCAGATCCTCGCGGACATTTTGAAGCTTCCCGTCCATCAAGTGAAGGATCCGGAGTACGCGGCGAGCCGCGGCATCGCACTACTCGGTTTCCATCGGCTCGGGATGCTTGACCTCGAACAGATTCGAGAGCGGGTTCCGATCGCTGCGGTTCATCATCCGCGAGCCGCGCTCGGAGCACGATACGACGCGATGTTCACCCAGTTCGTTCGCGTTTTCAGAAAGAATCGCGGCATATTTCGCGCGCTGAATGTTGGGAGATAATCCGATGGAACAACTCGAGCCGTTGATGAGAGGACTCTATCCTTACGCGGAAACCCATGGCGTGATTCGCGATCTGCCGGACGAAGGTCGTGCCGCCGACGAGATTTTGGACGAGCTTCGTGAAATTGCTCGTACGGAAGACTCGACCTGGGAGAACGGTCGCTGCTCGGGAACGATGTACAGCGGCGATCACGAGCACTACGGCTTCCTGAACGAGGTGTGTGCTCTGTTCTCGCACGTCAACTCGCTTCAACGGGACATGTGTCCGAGCATGACGAGGTTCGAGTCGGACATCATCGCCATGGCCCTCGACATCATGCATGGATCCGAGGTGACTCGACAGGAGCCGAGCCAGAAGGCTTGTGGTGCTTTTGGGTTCGGCGGTACCGAGAGCATCATCAATCCGCTCTTGGTCTATCGAGACAAAGCCAAGAAGGAACGTGGCGTGGACCGACCGAAGGTGATCATTCCGGACACGGCCCATCCTGCCTTCCCGAAGGGCGCTCACTTGCTCGGTATCGAAGTCGTCGTTGCTCCGACGAACCCAGACACGACCAAAGTAGAGATCGACTTCGTTCGCGCGCACATCGACGATCGAACCGTCGCCCTGGTTGGCTCCGCGGGGAACTACCCCTACGGAACCATCGATCCGATCTCCGAGCTTTCCGACCTGGCCGTCGAGCACGGACTCGGGCTCCATGTGGACGGATGTCTCGGTGGCTTCATTCTTCCGTTCGGGGAATCCCTCGGTTACGACATTCCCGCCTTCGACTTCCGATTGCCCGGGGTGACCTCGATATCCGCCGATACGCACAAGTATGGGTACGGGCTCAAGGGGACTTCGGTCGTCCTCTATCGAGATGCAGCATTTCGGAAATACCAGTACTTCATCAGTCCGACTTGGAAGGGCGGCATCTATGCCTCGAACGGCTTAGCGGGTAGTCGCTCGGGTGGGCTTATCGCAGCGACCTGGGCTGCGATGGTTCGATATGGGCGGCAAGGGTACGAGCACTACGCAAAGCAGATCTTCGAGACCGCCTTTCGCATGCAACGCTCGGTGAAGGACGCTGGGCTTTCGATCATGGGCGATCCGACCTTCTGCTTCTCATTTCGGTCCGACGACTTCGACATCTACCACGTCAACGACTTCATGAAGACCCGGGGCTGGCGCTTCAACGGGCAGCAGAACCCGGCTTCGATCCACATGTGCGTCACCCGGCCGCAAACGCAACCTGGCGTGGCCGAGGCCTTCGACGGGGACCTCGAAGAGGCCGTCGCCTACGCCTACGAGCACAAGAGCGAAAAGCCGCAGAGCTCCGCGATCTACGGCGGCGGCGCCACTGGCGGCCTCTCTCTCGGTTCTCCAGAAGCCGTCGAGCAGTTGATGACCTTCGCGCTCGACACCTTGCAGGCGTATCCGTTCTAAATCGCTCCGCTCGATCTCGGGTTTGGATCAGGGCGCGATCTTCTTCTTGATCGCTTTGGCAACCGGTGCTGGAACGCTTCCTAGCGCGCTCAGCATGTGGGGTAGGGCCTTCAGCTTCAGCCCTTCGTACTCGCTTGGCACGATCGCGTCGATCAGGAACGGACCACGGGTCGAAAACGCGTTCCTCAGCGCGGTGCTGAAGTCCTCGGCGCGCGCGACTCGCCGCGCCGGTACGCCCATCCCTTGGGCCATCGAAACGAAATCGATCGCCGGCTCGGCCAAGTCCAGTTGTGCCTTGGCTTCCGGGCCAATCTTCTCCGCGCCCACGCGCTCGAGCTCGATATTGAGAATTCCATACGAGCGGTTGTTGAAAATCACCGTGGTCACGTCGAGGCCTTCGCGTGCAATCGTCCACAAGGCCTGAATCGTGTACATGGCAGAGCCGTCGCCCACGAGTGCGAGCACCGGACGGTCCGGCGCAGCGACGGCCGCGCCGACGGCCACGGGAAGCCCTTGACCGATCGCGCCGCCCGTCAAGGTCAGCACGTCGTGCCGGGGAGCTCCGGCCGTGAAGGTCGGCAACTTGATGCCGGAAGTTTGCGCTTCATCGGAGATGATCGCCCTTGTCGGAAGCAAAGCGCCGATCGCCTGACAGGCCTTGGCGGCGTTGAGCTTCCCTTTCGGCAGCGCGGGACGCCCGGCGCTCTGCAGCTTGGGAGCGGTGTCGGACGCGCCGACGGCCTCGACCAGCGCTTGCAGTGACGCCACCGCGTCTTGTTGGGGCTCCACCAGGCTGTGTGCGGTGCAGTCGTCTGGCACGAGGTAGCTCTTCTTTCCTGGGTACGCGAAGAACGACACGGGCGCCTTGGCATCCACCAAAACCAGGTGGTCGTAGCCATTGAGTTGCACCGAAGCCAACTCAGCGAGATACGCAATCCGCTCGACGGCGGGAAGCCCTTCGCCTCGCTCGAGCCGCGTCGGGAAAACCTCACAGAAGAGCTTGGCACCCGTCTTCTCGGCGATCTGCGATGCTGCCCGCAAGCCCGCTTCACGGAGCGCGCGATTACCCAGCAGAAACGCAACCTTCTTGCCAGACTTCTTGATCAATTGTGCGATGGTTTGCACGGTCGCATCGGAGGCGGGCGGCGGGTGGGCCGCAGGATGTGCTTTGGCGGGCTCGGCCCCCTCGTTCCAGGACACGTCGGCGGGCAGAATCAGCGTCGCGATCTGGGCGGGCGGGCCTTTGGCCACAGCCACGGCCTCGGCGGCATCCGCTGCGAGCTGACTCGTCATCGGCGTGGTCGTGATCCACTTCGAGACGTTCTTCGCAACCGTCTCGATGTCGGACTGCAACTGCGCGTCGTATTGAGTGTGATAGGTCGCGTGGTCTCCGATGATGTTGACCATCGGCACACGCGCCTTGCGGGCGTTGTGTAGGTTCGCAAGTGCGTTGCCGAGACCGCACCCGAGATGCAACAGAGTGGCGGCCGGTTTGTCCGCCATACGCGCGTATCCGTCGGCTGCGCCGGAGGCTACCCCCTCGAACAAGCAGAGCACCCCGCGCATGTCCGCGTCATCGAGTGCGGCTACGAAGTGCATTTCCGAGGTGCCGGGGTTGGTGAAACAGGTGTCCACGCCGGCGTTGACGAGGGTCTGGATGAGAGCGTGTGCGCCGTTGCCCATGGTTCGCGGACTCTACTACAGATCTCGACCGTCCAACCCGTTCGCGTTCCCGCATGTGCCGAAAATCCGAGCCATTCCGGACACTTTGGAATTCCGTCGCTCGCTTCATCGAGTTCGACGCGTCGTTTGTTACTCTCGGGCGGCTATCGGGCGAAGGGAGCCGCGTCATGGATTCAGACAGCGTATTTGGTTTGATCGTTCAGCTGGTCGTCATCGCGCTCTTCGCGTGGGTCTTCTGGCGCATCTTCGAGAAGGCGGGAAAGCCGGGCTGGGCCGCCATCATTCCGATCTACAACGTGATCGTCTTGTTAGAGATCGTCGGTCGGCCGGTCTGGTGGGTCTTGTTGCTCTTCATACCGGTCGTGAACATCGTCATCGGCTTTCTGTTGGCACTCGATCTGTCGCGGTCGTTCGGTCACGATCTCGCCTTCGCGCTGGGGCTCTTTTTCCTCGGCTTCATCTTCTACCCGATTCTCGCCTTCGGTGGCGACACCTACCGAGGTCCTGCCGCCGCCTAGACGCAGCCAGTCGACGGGTCGAGCGAACCCAGTTATCGTCGCCCCGATACCCGTACTCGAAAGGCGCACCATGGCGTTGTTGAAGCGAAGCGACCTGCACACTCTTGCTATTGTCTCCCTGTTCGTGCTCTCGTCGTTGGGGTGCGGGAGTGACGGCTCGAGCTCCGAAGTGACCCCGCCCGACGAGACTTTCGAACCGAGTGCCTATGGCGAGTGGTTGAAGTTCGAGCCGGAAGGCGCCGTTTGTGCGAACGGTTCTCAATACAAGTACTTCGTGAACTTCTCGGAGACTTCCAGCAACGTCGTCATCTTCCTCGAAGGAGGCGGCGCTTGTAGCAGCTACGCCAGCTGCGCCGGCGGTGGCCCGTTCAATACCGATTGCATCAAAGAAGGGCCGGACGCCGACTGCATTCGCGACGATTACCCGGCGGTGTACCTTCGGCTCGAGGAGCTTGCACCGTTCAGTGCGATCACCGAGCCGCTCGGCGTCATCGACGGCAACGTTCCCGTAGAGCTCGCATACCCGCCGCTCTCGTCCAATACCGAGATCAATCCCATGGGCGACTGGAACAAGGTGTTCATCCCGTACTGCACCGGCGACACCTATCTTGGCAGCCGCGTCAACACCTATGTCGACCCGGACGGCGTCGGACCGGACGTGGAGTTCCATCATATGGGCCACCAGAACATGCTACTGGTGATCGATGAGCTGAACGGGATGTTCGCCGACATACCCAAGATGATGGTCGGTGGGTGCAGCGCCGGCGGAGTGGGATCGCTCAACAACTACCCCTTCATTCGAGACGGCATCGAAGGTGTCGAGCGAAGCTACCTACTGGCCGACAGTGGTCCCATCGTCCCGACGACCCTTCCGAACGGAGAACCGAGCAATCAGGTCGGTCTGACCGCGGTGCGACCCCTCTGGGGGGTCGATACTCTCATCCAGGCGCTCCCGATGGGCGCCGAGCGTATCACCGCCGACTTCGGAGAGGTCAACGCAGTCGTCTCCGAGCTCTTCCCCGACGATCGTCTCTCGATCTCGATGTTCGAGCGCGACTACAACTTCACCGTCGCCGTCTACGAAGGGGCGTTCTCGATCTTCGATGACCCCGAAACCTCCGTCCGCACCGGCGCAGGGCGTACCGAGATCTATCGACTGGCTTCAGAAGACCTCGAGGCGCTCCGGCTCCGACTCGATGAGCTCGAGAACCTCGTCTACTACATGCCCTACTACCGAAACACGAATACCAGCCACTGCTTGACGGTGACCGGGCTCGAGGACATCGGAAGCTCGGAGCTCGACTTCATCGCTGCGTTTCAAGAGGACCCGTCCGCAGCCACCTGGACCGGCACCGAGATTGAGACCGACGAGGGCGTCGTGACCTACAAGGACTTCATCGAGACCCTGCTCGACGAATCGGCCCCGCTGCAGAGCTACTACGAGGGCGCCTGCGAGGGGCGGTTCCAAGTCTGTGCACTCGATTGCGACGCCTACGACGAAGCCATGTGCGAAGCGGCCGTGCAGTAAACGAGGCTCTGTGCGAGTATCGGGCGCCCACCATGGACTTCAGATACAGCGACAAGACGAAGGCTCTGATCGAACGAGTTCAGGACTTCATGGACCGGTACATCTACCCGAACGAGGCGGCTTTCCATGCCGAGCACGAAGCGCTCCCCGATCGCTGGGACGTGCCGCCCATGCTCGAGGAGCTCAAGATCAAGGCCAAGGAAGCGGACCTTTGGAATCTCTTCCTGCCCGAAAGCGATCTCGGGGCCGGTCTGACGAATCTCGAGTATGCGCCGCTCTGCGAGATCATGGGACGGGTCATCTTTGCTCCCGAGGTGTTCAATTGTTCCGCGCCGGATACCGGCAACATGGAAGTCCTCGAGCGCTACGGCACCGATGCGCAGAAGGCACAGTGGCTCGAGCCACTCCTCGAAGGCCGCATTCGCCCGGCATTCGCGATGACCGAACCTGACGTCGCGTCATCGGACGCGACTAACATCTGTACCGAGATTCGTCGCGACGGCGACGAGTATGTAATCAACGGTCGTAAGTGGTGGACCTCGGGCATCATGGACAAGCGCTGCGCGATCATGATCGTCATGGGCAAGAGCGATCCCGGCGCCTCACGGCACCTGCAGCAGAGCATGATCTTGGTTCCGCGCGATACCGCAGGGGTGACGGTGGAGCGCTATCTGCCGGTGTACGGGTTCGATGATGCGCCGCACGGGCACGGCGAGGTGCTCTTCGAAAACGTTCGGGTTCCTGCCACCAACATGCTTCTCGGGGAAGGTCGTGGATTCGAGATCGCACAGGGGCGCCTCGGCCCGGGCCGTATTCATCATTGCATGCGGCTGATCGGCGTTGCGGAGCGCGCGCTCGAGAAGATGTGTGCACGGCTGATGAGTCGAGAGGCGTTCGGCAAGAAGCTCTATGAGCACTCGGTCTGGGAGGAGCGAATCGCGGACGCTCGTATCGACATCGAGTGCGCGCGGCTTCTGACGCTGAAGGCAGCCGACATGATGGACAGGGTCGGCAACAAGGCGGCGAAGGCAGAGATCGCCATGATCAAAGTCAAAGCCCCCAACGTGGCGCTCAACGTACTGGACGATGCGATTCAGGCCCACGGGGGCGGCGGCGTCACCACGGATTTCGGCTTGGCGCGCGACTGGGCCAACAGCCGGACGCTGCGGTTCGCGGACGGCCCGGACGAGGTGCATCGGCGCGCCGTGGCCCGCATCGAGCTCAAGAAGCATTCGAGCGCCGCCCGTTAGGAGGCATGATGGACAAGCAGGAAACGCTCGCGCTCAGCCGCCAACACGTTTGCCCCAATCGAGTCGACATGTTCGGCGCGCTCGGCGTCGACCTCGTGATCGGAAGGCGCGAGGGGTACCGCATCTGGGACGTCGACGGCCGAGAGTTGATCGACGTTCACATCAACGGCGGGACCTTCAACCTCGGTCACTGCAATCCCGAGATCGTGGCCGCGCTCACCGAGTACGCGCCTCACCTCGACATCGGGAATCATCACTTTCCGAGTGAGATGCGCGCAAGGCTCGGCGCCGAGCTATCACGGACGACGGGTGATGATCTTCCCAAAGTAGTCTTGTCTGCCAGCGGCTCCGAGGCCGTCGACGTGGCCATCAAATCGGCCCGACGTGCCACCGGCAACAAGAAGATCGTCGGGATCGAAGGTGGTTACCATGGTCGAACCGGTCTGTCCGGCGCGGCCGGGGACTCGTCCTCGGCCGCGTTCTTTCACAGCGACTTGCCAGATGAGTTCGTGACCGTTCCGTTCAACGACCTGGCAGCGATGAAAGCGGCCCTTCGCGCAGACGACGTCGCCGCCGTCATTGTCGAGACGATCCCTGCGACCCTCGGGTTTCCGATGCCCTCCGAGGACTACCTTCAGGCGATCAAGACTGCATGCGAACGCCACGGCGCCCTCTACATTGCGGACGAGGTGCAGACCGGCCTCGGGCGCACCGGACGAACCTGGGCCTTTCAGCGCTTCGGCGTCCAACCAGATATTGCCGTCACCGGGAAAGGTCTCTCGGGCGGGATGTACCCGATCAGCGCAACGCTCTTGTCCGAGCGTGCGGGCGCTTGGCTGTCCGAGGACGGCTGGGCACACGTTTCGACCTTCGGCGGCTCCGAGCTTGGCTGTGCCGTGGCCCTCAAAGTCTTGGAGATCACGGAGCGCACGAGCACCGTCGCCCGGGTCGACGCTCTGAGCGCAGTCTTCGCAAAGCAACTGAGCCGCCTCGCGCACTCGTTTTCGTTTCTGACCGAGGTCCGGCAGTGCGGACTCGTCATCGGGCTCCGTTTCGATGACCCGATGGGCGGGATGCGGATGTCCAAGGCTCTTTACGATCATGGGGTCTGGGCCATGTTCGCGGGCTTCGATCGTTCCGTGCTCCAGTTCAAGCCCGGGCTTTTGATGAGCGATGAGGAAGCCGATGCCCTACTCGCGCGACTCGAAGCCACGCTCGAGGCCGTGACGGGTGGCTAGCGCCGTGACCCAGACCTCCGTGTCCGTCGGAATCCCACACAGTCACGACGCGATCGAAGAGTTCGAGAACCGTCTCGAGAGGGCGTTCCGGAGTGGAAACGCAGCCGAATTGGACATCGTCGGGTATGGCGAGGTCAGCGTGGCGGTCCGGCTCTCGACCGACTCGGGGGATTTCGTTTGCAAGCGGCTCGTTCCGTTTTCGTCGGTGGACGCAGCGCAGGAGTCGGCTGCGCTCGTCCACCGCTACGTCGAGGAGCTCGGTCGCTCGGAGATCGACGTCGTTCCGACCGCAACCGTGATCCTGCACCGACCGGCAGGCCACATTCTCTACTGCGTCCAACGGATGTTGCCGTCCAGCACGCTCGGGCCCGACTTCCTCCGCGGAAGGACCGCAGAGGAGGCCGCACCCCACGTTCGCCGAATCTTCGAGAAGATCGACGCCTGCGTGTCCCCCGAGCTCGCGCCTGACGGTCAACTCTCCAACTGGGCGTTCGACGGCGAGCGCCTTCTCTACCTCGACGTCGGAACACCGTTCATGCGGGACTCGGACGGCCGGGATCTATTCGACTTCCGTTCGCAGACGCGCGCCATTCCGCTACCGATCCGCAACATCGTCAATCGCTTCATGCTTCAGGGGATCCTCGACAACTATCACTCGAAGCGCGGCCAAGCCCTGGATTTCCTAGGGAACTTGATCAAGGAAGGGCTCGGAGATTTGCTCGTTCCGATGATTCCAATCGCCAATCAGGTTTTCAGCTTGAGCCCCGAGATCACCGAGGCCGAGGTGAGGGCTCACTACAAGAGCGATGCACAGTCCTACGCGCTGATCCAGTTCGTACGTCGCGCCGACCGATGGGTGCACCGCCGCCTGCTGCGAAAGGTCTACCCCTACCTGTTGCCGCCGAGGATCGAGCGCTTCGGCTGAGCTCCGTTTGTGCTGCGGATCGGGCGTGAGTTGCCGATCCCTGGACGTTGCCGCCGCCGTACCTAAGGTGCGATCAAGGATGACCAAGCATTCCGACCAGTTGCTGGTGCTCTTCGGCAACCAGCTCTTCGACAACGCTGCGATCGCCGCGACGGGAGCCGGCTCGGTGTTCATGGCCGAGTCTGCGCCGATGTGCCATCGCTACCGGGCGCACCAACACAAGCTCGTACTGATCCTCAGCGGCATGCGCTCGAAGGCCGATTCGCTTCGCAAGGCGGGCTACGAAATGCACTACACGAGCCTTCGTCAAAGCTCGGAAGCGTCCTTCACGACTCTGCTCGATCGCCATCTTCGGTCCCACGACTACACCTGCGTACGCTCGTTCGAGACCGAATCCTTGGCCATGAGCCGCATGCTCTCCACCCTCTGCGAGGCGCACGGACTGCAGCATCATGCGCACCCGAGTCCCATGTTCCTCACGACGAGGGATGAGATCGCCAACTACCGTGCGAGCCACAAGCGGCTCTTCATGGCGGAGTTCTACAAATGGCAGCGCATTGGGTACGGTGGCCGATCTGCAGCAAACGCGCGACAGCCTCGAGGCCGAACGCGCCGAACTGATAAGCGAGCGTGAAGCAT
>CBDUCC010000082.1:0-12373 GCA_965365555.1 uncultured Myxococcales bacterium
AGTAGAAACTTTGCATAAAAACGGCTATCGCATCGCTGTTCACGGGAACGGCGACGCCGCCATCGATCAGTTTCTCGACGCTTGGGAGGCCGCGCTCGAAGCCTGTCCCGCCGAGGACCCGCGGCCGATCTTGGTTCACGCCCAGATGGCCAGCACCGATCAGCTCGCGCGGATGCGCGACCTCGGCGTGAGCCCGACGTTCTTCAGCGCGCACGTCTACTATTGGGGCGACCGCCACCGAGATATCTTCCTCGGGCCGGAACGGGCCGCTTCAATTAGTCCAGCGGCCTCGGCGCAGAAGATCGGCTTGCGCTTCACGACGCACCTGGACACCCCAGTGGTACCGATCGACTCGGCGCTCCAGCTCTGGGCTCCGGTCGCGCGCGAGACCTCGGGCGGCACGATTCTCGGTCCCGAAGAACGCATCGATGCGGAGCGGTCGCTTCGGGCCATGACGATCGACGCAGCTTGGCAGGTCGGCCTCGACGACCAACTCGGCTCGATCGAGCCCGGCAAGTCGGCCGACCTCGTGATCCTATCGGCCGACCCCTTGGATCCCTCGACCGACCTGCGCTCACTCCAGGTCGAGCGGACCGTGGTCGCCGGCGTCTCGATCTACGAGGCTGTGCCCTAGTCGGGCGGTGCGGGAGCAAGCGCGATGTCCACGGCGGCCCTCGGAACGATCTCGAACGTGCTCTCATACTTCGCAACGAGGCCCGTCACCTCGATCCAGTCGCCGACGTGCCAGGCGGCCGCCATGCCTATCAATTCCGTCGAAGCATCGATGAATACCTGACATTCGCCGGAGCCATCATCGATCCAGATCTTGTAGCCATATGGGGCGTCGTCTTGTGTTCGGACGATTCGGCCTCTTGCACGAACCACGGTGCCGACGACCGCGGTTTCGAGGGCCCCGGTCTCGATCGGCTCGGCCTGAGGCGGCGGCGCGTGCGCGGGGGGCACCTGCCGACAGGCAAGGGCGAAGAGTAGCAGCGCTGCCAGCGAAGATGCCTGCTGCACCGCGCCTCAGCCCCTCAGCTTGTTCCGCATCGGCTGGATCCATTCCGGTCCGAGCGTCGGAATCCGAAGTGCCATCCGCAGTCGATTTGGGTCGTTCGCTTCGCCGAAGCTCAGGTCCCAGAGCTCGTAGACGCTGATCCCAGTTTTCCCTCGCTCGATCGGTTCGATCGAGTCACCCGCCTGAAGAGCACCTTCTTTCGCGATCCGAAAATAGAATCCCGGGCGTCCACGACGCAGGAACGTTCGCACGAAGGCGGGATCGCCCATACGCAGGCCGAGCTTGAAGCAAGGCGAGCGCGGCTGGCTCACCTGGAGCACCGCCGTTCCGATTCGAAAGACGTCTCCGATCCCAACCTCTCGCTCGAGTAAGCCCGATGTGGTGAGGTTTTCGCCGAACTGTCCCAGCTCGAAGTCGTCGCGGCCGAGCTCCGATGCCCAAGTTCGATAGTGCTCGTGCGGATAGCCATACACGGCCTTGTTCTCTCCGCCGTGGGCCGACAGGTCGGCCTGGGCATCCCCTTCGACGTTGTGGTGCCGCACCTGAACACGCTTCTTGGTCGCACGCTTGAAGATGCCGCTGAGTACAGGGCCGTTTCCGGTCTCGATCGGGCGCGGCATTCCAACGTTCACGGAAATGAGCTCCGCCATGATGGGGTCTGTGCCGTCAGCGCCGCGCTGGCAAGCGTCCGGTCCGCGAAATCGGGCCCGCAAGTGCTTGACGCTCCAGGTCCCGGTCAAAGAGACATCCCAAGCGGGGAGCGCGAGGCACCATTTGTGGGCCTGAGGCAAGCCCCAGGACGTCTGCCATGAAGATTGCCATCGTTGGAACAGGCATCAGCGGTCTCGTGTCCGCCTGGCTGCTTCAAAGGGAACACGAGGTCACCGTGTTCGAAGCACGGAATCGCATCGGGGGTCATACTCATACGGTCGATGTGGAGCTTGCCGGCCGCTCCTACGCCGTCGACACCGGATTCATCGTCCACAACGACCGAACCTACCCGAACCTCCAAAGAATCTTTGCTGAGCTCGGTGTCCGCACCAAGGCGACCCGCATGAGCTTCAGCGTCCGGGAAGATGCGACCGGCCTCGAGTACTCCAGCCAATCGATCCTGGCGCAGCGGAGGAACCTGCTCAACCCACGCATCCTCGCGATGACCCGAGAGATTCTCCGCTTCAATCGCGACGCGGAGCGCCTTCTCGAGGCGGGCGACCAGTCCACCACGCTGGCCGAGCTCCTCGTCGAGCGCGGGTACTCGCGACACTTCATCGAACTCTACGTCGTTCCCATGGGAGCCTCGATCTGGTCGACCGACCCGGAGCGAATGCTTGGATTTCCTGCCCATACCTTCATCCGCTTTCTGATCAATCATGGCCTCACTCGCCTCCGTGATCGCCCGACCTGGTTCGTGGTGGAAGGGGGCTCGCGCGACTACGTGCAGCGCATGATCGCCCCCTTCGAGGACCGCATCCATCTGGGGTCGCCTGTGGACCGCATCCGTCGAGACGCGAACGGAGTCCTGCTAACCACCCGCGGCGGCTCGTCCCAGCGCTTCGACCGCGTCGTGATCGCCTCGCACAGCGACCAAGCGCTTCGAATGCTCGAGGACCCGAGCCCGGCCGAACGTGAAGTGTTGGGTGCGATGCAGTACCAGCCCAACGAGGTCGTACTCCACACCGACGCCTCCCTCCTACCGACGACCAGGCGCGCTTGGGCGAGCTGGAACTACCTCGTACCCAAGGACCGGGCCGACAGGGTAGTCGTCAGCTATGACATGAACGCCCTTCAGGGGATCGATGCCCCCGAGACCTTCTGCGTCTCGCTCAATGCCGGCGACCGGATCGACCCCGAGCGCGTTCTTTTCCGCACCCGGTATGCGCACCCCCTCTACACTGCAGCATCGGTCGCAGCCCAGGCGCGGCGGGACGAAGTGAGCGGCCCTCGCAACACCTTCTACTGCGGCGCGTACTGGCGTTATGGCTTCCACGAGGACGGAGTCGTGAGCGCCCTGACCGTTGCCGAGCAGTTCGGGATCAAGCTCGACTCCCCTCGACATTCCCCGTCGGCGGAGGCTGCAGAGTGAATAGCGCGCTGTACGAGGGCAGGGTGCGTCACCGCCGATTCTCTCCGGTGGAGCACGCATTCGAGTATCGGATCTTCTACGCCTACCTGGATCTCGACGAGTTGCCCGAGGTGCTCGACCCGCTGCCCGGTTGGTCCGCGCGCTCGCCTGCGATCGCGCGGTACGCCCGCGAGGACCACCTCGGCGACCCCCAGGTCCCTCTCGCCGAGGCCGTCCGCGACCTCGTCGAATCGCAGTGTGGCTCCCGTCCTGAAGGTCCGATTCGCTTGCTGACGCTACCCCGAACACTGGGCTTCGCCTTCAACCCGGTGAGCTTCTTTTACTGCTATCGCCCGGACGGCTCCCTCGGACAGATTCTCGCCCAGGTCGACAATACGCCCTGGGGGGAACGCCACTGCTATACGGTCGACGTCGCGCGCGACGACCTCGACGCCGGGCGTGCCCTGCGGTTCCGAGTGCCGAAGGCGTTCCACGTCTCTCCGTTCCATCCAATGAACCAGGAGTACGAGTGGCGCTTCACCGAGCCAGGGCGCTCGCTCGTGGTGCACATGGAAAACCGCGAAGGCGGTGCCATCGTCGGAGACGCCACCCTCAGCCTTCGCCGTAAACCGCTCACGCCCCGAAACGCCGCTCTCACGCTGGTCCGACACCCCGCGATGGCGGTGACCGTGGTCGGCGGCATCTACGCGCAGGCGGCTCGCCTCCGCTGGAAGGGGGCACCCTATTACCCACACCCGAGCCGTCTGGCCACCAAGACAGGAACCTGATTCCATGCACGAACCGACCTCGCTCTCCGTAGCCCTTTCGCCTTGGTCCGGTCTCGCCTCGGCGCTTCCTTCGCGCATCGCCCGCAACCTCATCATCGGCCGGCTCGAAGGGATCGACTTCGGACAACTCACCGTCGTCGACAACGGCATCGCGCATCGTTTCGGACGCAGCTCGTCCGGTCCCTGCGCCACCGTCCAGATGCATCACCCCGACGCATGGACCGCCATCGCACTCGGCGGCAGCCTCGGTGCGGGCGAGAGCTATATGGACGGGCTTTGGTCCGCAGACGATCTGGTGGCGACCGTTCGCATCCTGCTCCGAACCTCGACTCGGCTCAGCAACCTGGACGGCAGCGGTCTCGGCCTCGTTCGGGGCGCGCTCGAAGGGATCTATCATCGCCTGCGTCGCAACACTCGAGAGGGCAGCCGACGCAACATCGCCGACCACTACGACCTAGGGAACGAGTTTTACGAGCTCTGGCTGGACCCCTCGATGATGTACTCCTCTGCGCTTTGGGAGCGCGACGACATGACGCTCGAAGAGGCGCAACGTGCTCGCCTCGATCGCATCGGCAAGAAACTCGAGCTCCACCCCGGAGACCATCTGCTCGAGATCGGAACCGGCTGGGGAGGGATGGCCATCCATGCGGCCTCCCGATTTGGATGCCGGGTGACGACCACGACAATCTCACGGCAACAGCATGAGTTGGCGGTCGCGCGTGTGCGCGAGGCCGGTCTCGCAGATCGGGTCACCGTCCTGCGCGAGGACTATCGCGACCTCAAAGGCTCGTACGACAAGCTCGTTTCCATCGAGATGATCGAGGCGGTAGGCGCCGAGTACTTCGATACGTACTTCGAGCAACTCGGACACCTGGTTCGACCCGACGGGCTCGCCCTCATTCAGGCGATCACGACGCCGGACGACCGGTTCGGTGAGAGCGTCGGACGCATGGACTTCATCAAACGCCACATCTTTCCGGGCGGTCAGCTCCCGAGCCTCGATGCGATGAGCTCTGCATGGCGCAAGTCCACCGACTTTCGGCTCCTTCACTTCGAAGACTTCGGAGACGACTACGCTCGCACGCTTCGTGAGTGGCGGAGCCGCTTCCACGCGCGGCTTCCGGAGGTCGAGACGCTCGGGTACTCGGAGCGATTCCAACGGATGTGGGACTTCTATCTCGCGTCTTGCGAGGGAGCATTCCTCGAACGCCATTGCGGCGTCGCCCAACTGCTGCTCGCCCGCCCCGACGCGCGCCGTGGGCCCGTCCACAAGGCGCTCGCCTAGCAATCAGCCCATGCAGGTCGTCTGGTTCAAGAGAGATCTTCGTGTCCGCGATCATCGTCCCCTGGTGGAGGCGGCGGCTCGCGGGCCGATGCTCTGCCTGTATGTCTACGAGCCCGAGCTGCTCGATTCCCCCGAGCTCGGCGCGCTCCACTACAGGTTCATCCACCAGTCGCTCCTCGAGCTCCGCGACGAGCTCCGACGGCTGGGTGCCGATCTGACCGTTCGTCTCGGCTCCATGCCCGAGGTCCTCGAAATCCTCCACCGGGAGCACTCCATCACGGCGCTCTACAGTCACCGGGAGACGGGAAACCGAATCACCTACGATCGCGACCTTCGAGTTGCGGACTGGGCCGCAGCTCGGGGCATTCCATGGCAACAATGGGGACAGTCCGGAGTGATCCGACGCATGAAGACGCGCGACGGATGGGCGAGGCGCTGGGCCCGCATCATGTCGCGCCCGATTCTCGAGGCTCCCGAGGCCCTCCGAGGCCATCCTGCGGTGCCTGCCGAGGACCTTCGTTCGCCTGCCGAGCTGGGTCTGCCCGGGGCGACCCAGCTCGAGGTCCAGCACGGAGGCGAACGCGAAGCGCTCTCGGTGCTCGACTCGTTCCTGCAAGAGCGCGGGGCTCGGTACCGGTTCGAGATGTCGAGTCCTGTTTCCGCCGGCTCGAGCTGCAGCCGGCTGAGTCCGTACCTCGCCTGGGGCAACATCTCGGTCAAGACCGTCTACCAGCGTACTCGCGAGCGATCCGAGGAAGTGAAAGCGCTCAAGAAGCAAAAGGCTCCGATCGACCCGAGCTGGCCGCAGTCGTTGAGCTCGTTCCAGTCGCGCCTCCGCTGGCACTGCCATTTCATGCAGAAGCTCGAGGACGAGCCCGACATCGAGTTTCACGCCATGAATCGGGCGCTCGACGGCCTTCGCGAGGATTCGTTCCGCCAGGACTACTTCGATGCCTGGGCGAACGGTCAGACCGGCTATCCACTGGTCGATGCGTGCATGCGCGCCCTCCATCGCACCGGCTGGATCAATTTCCGGATGCGGGCGATGTTGATGTCATTCGCAAGCTATCATCTTTGGCTCGACTGGCGCCCGACGTCGACCCACCTGGCCCAGTGTTTTCTCGATTTCGAGCCCGGGATCCATTTCAGCCAGGCGCAAATGCAGTCGGGTATTACGGGGATCAACGCCGTGCGGATCTACTCGCCCATCAAGCAGGTCATCGATCAGGATCCCGAGGGGATCTTCATCAAGCGCTACGTGCCGGAGCTCGAAGCGGTTCCCGCCGAGCACATCGCCGAGCCCCAGAAAATGCCTGGAGATCTCCAGCGACGCATGGGCTGCCTCATCGGAAAGGACTACCCGGCGCCGATCGTCGACCACCGGACCGCGTACCAAGAGGCGCGCCGCCGAATCTACGCCGCGCGCAAAGCCGCCGAGGCACGGCAAGAGTCCGAGCGGGTCTACCAGAAGCACGGAAGCCGCCGGAGGCCCCGGCAATGAATCCGGCGAAACGAGGACGCGTCGCAATCGTCGGTGCCGGTCTGAGCGGACTCTCTTGTGCTTCCGTGCTGAGCGCGCTCGGGTTCGAGGTTCGGTTGTTCGACAAGGGCCGTGGGCCCGGAGGGCGAACCTCCACACGAAGGGCCGTGATCGGCGAACTCGACGTGGGCTTCGACCACGGAGCCCAGTACTTCACGGTGCGAGACCCGGAGCTGCTGGGACGTGTGCAGGAGTGGGATCGGTTGGGCGTCGTAAAGCGATGGCGTGGTCGGGTCGCCGTGCTCGAATCGGACGGATCGGTGCGGTCGTACAGCGACAAGCCTCGCTTCGTCGGAACACCTGCGATGAGCTCACTCTGCAAGCACCTCGCGATCGGCCAGGACCTGCGTTTGGGTGTTCGCGTCGCCCGTATCGATTCATCGGCAGGGCTCGCCACGCTTTTTGATCAGCACGGAGATCCCCTCGGCGAGTTCGACGCGGCGGTCTGCACGGCGCCGCCGGCACAGACCGTCGATTTGGTCTCCGAGGTGGCTCCCGAGCTCGCCTCTCGTGCCGCATCGGTGCAGATGAAGCCTTGCTGGGCCGTCATGGCGGCGTTCGACTCGTCGCTCGACACTCCCTACGATGGCGCCTTCATCAACGAGGGCCCGCTCAGTTGGATCGCTCGGACCTCGAGCAAGCCCTCCCGCATCGCGCAGCCCGATCGATGGGTCCTTCACGGGTCGGCCTCGTGGTCGGAGCAGCATCTCGACTGGCCTGCGGAGCGAGTCGCCGAGGAGCTGCTTGCGACGCTGTTCAGATCGACCCGATTGCCCGATCAGGCGCCTGTCCACTGCGTGGCCCATCGCTGGCGCTATGCGATCGCCGAGAACCCGCTCGAAGAGGGCTGTCTCTTCGATGAGAGGAGCCGAATCGGCGCATGCGGCGACTGGACTCATGGAAACCGAGTGGAAGGGGCCATTCTCTCTGGGGTCGCGATGGCTCGCCGGATCGCAGAGACAGGCTAGAAACGGATGAGACTTCGATGTTCGACACCGCCGACCTGACCTGTCCTTACTGCTTCGAGCAGCTCGAGGTCTACATCGACCCCGAGAGCGAAGGTGAGCTGGTTCGCGACTGTGACGTCTGCTGCCGTCCCTGGGCCCTCCGCGTGAGCCGAGATCCGAGCGGCGCCCTACAGGTTCAGGTCCTGCGCGCCCAGTAGCTCACCGCGCATAATTTGCGCAGCGCCATCCAGCGAAGAATTACGTATGGCCCAAGAGCCTGCCGTGGTTAACCTCCGTGGATGAAAAGGGCTTGGGTTTCCGCGGCGGTGGTCGGCTCATTCGCTCTCGTACCGCTCGGTACCGGTCTCTTCGGGGCCCCGGTGCTTCGAGGGCCGAGCGAGCTCGAGCGGCACTTGGTCACGCTAGCTGCCGAAAGCGACCGGGGCGTGGAGTCGCCGGCATATCGGGAGAGCCTCGAGTTCCTGCGCGAGCGTGCTCCCTCGGCCGTCGAGCTCGTCCGCGAGGTCGTCCTCCACGAGGAGGGGTCGTTTCGGGCCTGGCATCTCACTTATCTACTCGGTCAGTTCGGCGACGCCTCGGGAATCGCAGCTCTTCGCGAGCTGCTCGACCGTCCGATCGCGCCGCCGCGCGGTCAGCCGGACCCGTCCCGGCACGAGCTCGACATCCGGCACGCTGAGTCGGTCACGATGCGGATTCAGGCCGTCATGTCCATCGGACAGATCGCTTCACATCGCCCCGAGCTTCGCCCCGAGGCGATCGGTGCGCTGGTCGAGATCGGCAACGAGCACCCCATGTTCGTCAGCTCTGCCATCTACGAGGTTCGGAAGCTTCTCGGCGAGGATGCCGACCAGCTTCGCGATCTCTTCGGTTCCGAACATGCCCGCGAGTTCGAACGCCTGATTCCACCCCCGCGCTGGCAGCGCTTGCTCGCCGATCGGATACAGGAACGTCAGCGGCGCTCCTCGCAGCGAGAAGGGTTCGAGGCGCTATGCGGGATCGACTGACGCAATGGCTCAGCATTCGCCAAGCGCTTCTGATCGCTGCGGCGTCGGCTGTGATCGCATACCTCTTCATGCCGAGTTGCACGGCGTTCGTGCCCGACGCCGACGACATGATTTGTCATGCGATCGATGCCGCAGAGGGCGGTGAGGTGAGCTGGCCCCACAACACGTACGCAATGTGGGCAAGTGGCAGGTACTTCCAGTGCGAGGTGTTCGACCATCTCAGTCAGAGCTGGTGGGCCGAGAGCGACGAGGCCCGCGAGTACATCGAGGGCTACGGCCTCGCGCAGGGGCACGGCTGGGCCGAGCTCGGTCGCGACGACGCGATGAGTATCGACGAGGCGACCGGTTACGTCGATGCGCCGATGGCTCGGGCCTACAACGCTTACGCCAACATCGCTTACGCCCCGGTCCAGGGCATCGACCTGGACCGGAACCACTCCCTCGACGACTTCGACTACTACGACACCTTCCTCGCCTGGGCCTCGGCGTACGTTCGCCAAAGGACTTTTCGAGTCAGTGGCAGCTGCGAGCGCGCCTGCCGCTCCGTCGGCAGCTCTTCGTGCACCACGGCCAGGACCGTCAGCGGCAGACTCCGAAAGGAGTACATCCTGCTCTACCACAGCTTCTTCTACGACATCGACTCGATATGGCGGGCATCCACCGTCGTGCACGAGGTTCGCCACGCACAGGACGGAAGGCTCCACCTCGGAAGGGCCTGCGGGCGCCGCTTCTCCTGTGATCGAGCGTGGTCCGAGGCTGGCTCGAACACCTACGAAATGCTTTGGCTTGCCGCGTACTTCCACTCCGGGCAAGACACGGACTACATCAGCGAGGTCCGCAAAGCGCGTGCGGAAGCGGTGTTCGAAACGCTCCGGCTCACGGCGTTCGACCAACAAGTTCGCTGGAACAAGGCATCGTTCGCGCAGATCAACGACTTGCCCGAGTGGTATATTGAAGAGGTCGCGTGCTCCGAGGGATCTCCGACGCACCGCTGCCTGATGCTCGCCAATTAGGAGGCAATCATGACCGTACAAGCGACCCGTTTCATCGCTCTCGTCACCACCGCCCTGATCTCCACCGGCGGCCTAGGCTGCGATAGCCGCCAAGAGACTTCTTCCGAAATCGGGAGGTTCACGTTCGCTTTGGACGAATCGAGCGAACGCCGGGCCCTTCGGCTCGAGCTCTCCGGGGTCGAGCCCGCCGAGTGCATGCGCGCCGAAAAGCCGATCGACGACGTGCCCGGCTGGAAAGAGAACGCACTCGACCCGGCCGTCCATGCGCGGCTCGTCGCCCTGATCAGCGACGTCGATCGTTTCGACGCTTACCAAGGTGACACCGAGCGCGCGCAGGAGAGCGAGATCGACATGTGCTCCGCCTGGCCCTCCGCCGAAGCCCCTTGCTATGTCGAAGAGTTGGTCGTCACCGGCGTGGGCGCTCCCTGGCGCTTCTCCCTCCAAGAAGAGATCACGCTCAGTGAAGAGGGCGCCGCCCTAGTCGCCGAGTTCCAACGTGCCCACCAAGCCTGCTGGGAATAGGGGACAGGAACCCCACCCCAAACACTCACATTATCAAACCCTTACAGAGCGTAACGCGAATTTTGCCGGCGCCCTTGTAGCGGCACCGAAAATCGGAGACTGTACGCGCGTCATGCGCTCGCTGTCTTGGCTTCTGCTACCCATGGTCGCTCTCGTTGGCTGCGGAGGCTCCCCTTCCGACCCACCGACACTCGCCAAGACGATGTCCCACGTCTTCCCGCCGGTCTTCGTCGACGTGAACGGCGAAGTCGCCGACGTCTGCCAGAGCTGGACGCTCCACAACGACGAGCCGCTCTACGTGAATGCCGTTCGCCAAACCAACGAGGGTGGCTGGCATCATTCAAACTGGACCTTCGGGCCCGAGAACGTCTTCGACGGTCCAGACGGAACCTGGGACTGCGCGGAGCGCGACTACTCCCTCCAGTTTGCCGTAGGCGCCGGTGGCGTCTTGTTCGCACAGTCGACCCAGGCGTTTGAAGAAACGCAAAGCTTCACGGAAGGCTCCGTGCTCGTCATTCCCCCGCACAGCCGAATCGTTGGGAACATCCACCTTCTCAACGTGAGCGGGGCACCGATCGAGAACTCCCTTCAGATGGAGCTCGGACTCATCGAAGAGCAGGACGTCCAGGTTCGGCTGAGCCCGGTCGGGCTCTTCAATCAACGGATCGCCCTCGATCCGTCCTCGGAGTCGCGGTTCTCGATCACCTGCGACCTCCGCGACATCTTCCGCCGCGTCCTCGCTGTCGATGAGATGCCCGACTACAACATCTACTACGTGCTCGGCCACTACCACGCCTGGGGCAACTATCTGAAGCTTAGCTTCGTCGATTTCGATGGCGGCGAGCGCACGATCGTCGAATACGACAGTACGCCCGGCGACGTGCTCGGCGTGAAGGTCGACCCACCCATGAGCTCGCAGGGTGCGACGGGCATGCGACTCACATGCGGTTATTACAACGACAGCGACCAGGTGAAGTACTGGGGTATCGGCGATCAGGAAATGTGCGCTTTCTTTGGCTACATCGATGGCGACGTTACCTTCCAAGGACAGCCCGGCCCTGACGACGAGCTCGTTTCGCTCGGTCGGGACGACCAAGGCCGCCATCTCTACGACCTCAGCGGCTGTAACGGTCTCATCGGCATTCCGGGCGTTCGCTAGTCCGACCGTCCTGCGATCATCATGAAGCCACTGGTCATCACCGAGCGCGTGACGATTCCTGCGAGCGACCTCTCCTGGACCGCCTCGCGCTCCTCCGGCCCCGGCGGGCAGAACGTCAACAAGGTGGCCACGAAGGTGAGCTTGCGCTTCGACCTCCGCTCGACGTTGGCCTTGAGCGCTGCGGACAAGCGCCGACTCCGAACGCTCGCCGGAAGGAGGCTCGACGCCGACGGCTTCATCGTCGTGAGCGCCCAGGCCGAGCGCTCGCAAGCCCAGAACCTCGAACGTGCCCGCGGCAACCTCCGTCGTCTGATCGGCAAAGCTCTGGTCCCACCGAAGCCTCGCGTCGCCACTCGACCCTCGAAGTCGCAGAAGCGGCGGCGCCTCGAGCACAAGCGCCGCACGAGCGAGAAGAAGAAGCGCCGTGCCGCCGTGCGTGTCGACGAATAGGCCCGCCTTGGCAGATCTTGCGCCCGGCGCTTGCGGATGCCAAAGGAACGCGATGAAAGCCGTGATCCTCCTGATCCTTACCGGCATGCTTGGCTGCGCCTCTTCCGGCGAGGACTCGGGGCTCGACGCCGGCTCTGGTGGAGGTGCCGGCAGCGTCGTTTGCGTCACAGCGGGTGCCGGTGGCATGGCCGGCACAG
This sequence comes from uncultured Myxococcales bacterium, assembly GCA_965365555.1. Lineage (GTDB taxonomy): Bacteria > Myxococcota_A > Polyangia > Polyangiales > Houyiibacteriaceae > SG8-38. The sequence goes on from CBDUCC010000082.1 coordinate 12,007, forward strand.
CGGGTGCCGGCGGGGGCAGTGGCGATCCCGATGGGCTCTTCTTCGTCACCGCCTCCACGAGTGACGCCGATCTCGCGGGTCTCCTTGGGGCCGATGCCCTCTGCGCGAACGAAGCCGCGGAGGCTGGTATCGAAGGCGACTTCAAGGCATGGCTGTCGACCGTCGACACGCCCGTTGGGGAACGGCTTGCGCAAGCGGAGGTGCCTTACGTGCTGGTTGATGGCACCCGCATCGCGAATGACTGGACCGATCTCACGGACGGGTCATTGCTCGCTCCGATCGACCTCGACGCCGCCGGCCAGCAACGGGGAGGGTATGTCTGGACCGGCACCCTGCCGAGTGGCGAGTCTTATGACGTTGACGACTG
>CBDUCC010000083.1:0-12255 GCA_965365555.1 uncultured Myxococcales bacterium
GCCGAGGCGAGGCGGCCGGCGGCCCCCCCAAACTACGGCTCGAGCGTGCTCGACCGGCTCGGTGTCCACCGCGTAGTGCCACCGGCCGCGCGCATGATCGTACGAGAGATCGAGAGGCAGCCCCTGCGCACGACCCTCTCGATCATCGGGATTTCGTTCGCGGTCGCGATCATGGTCATCGCGCGGGTCTACTCGGACGCGATGTCGCTCCTGCTCGACATGCAGTTTCAGCAGGCTTGGCGCGAAGACGTGATGGTGAGCTTCCTCGACCCGCTGTCCGACCGCGCCGTCGGGGAGCTCGAGCGAATGCCCGGCGTTCTCTACGCCGAGGGCCTTCGCATGGTCCCGGTTCGCTTCGTTCATGACGGTCGAAAACGCGAAAGCGTGATCTTCGGCTACCCGGAGGATGCCCGACTTCGACGAGTGATCAACGTCGAGCGGGAGGCCTGCCCGATCCCAGAGACGGGCATCATGCTCACCGCGAAGCTCGCGGAGGTGCTGAATCTCGAAGTGGGTGACCATGTCCGCACGGAGATGCTGGAAGGCGACCGCCGTGCGATCTCGTTGAAGGTATCATCGCTCGCTGCCGAGCCGTTTGGGCTCCAAGGTCACATGCGGATGGACGAGTTGCAGCGAGCGTTCGGAGAGAAAGCAACGGCATCGATGGCGCTCCTGCGCATCGACCCTCGGGAGTACGTTCGCACGGAACCCAGGCTGAAAGAGCTGCCGCGGATCGCTGGTGTTCTCAGAAAGCAGACGATCATCGATCAGTTCAAGGCTCAGAGCGCAGACATGACCTTGGCGATGTCGCTGATCCTGACGCTGTTCGCGGCGACCATCGCCATTGGAGTAGTGTACAACAACGCCAGGGTGGCTCTGTCGATTCGGAGTCGCGATCTCGCAAGCCTCCGCGTCCTTGGATTTCGACGGGGCGAAATATCCGCGGTGCTGCTGGGCGAGCTAGCGATTCAGGTGTTGCTCGCGATCCCGATCGGGCTGGTGATCGGAACCTGGATGGCGAAGGCGATGATGAAGATGACCGACCCGGAGCAGTTTCGTTTGCCAATCGAGATCTCTTCGGTGACGTTTGCGTATGCCGCTGGGGTCACCCTCGTCTCCGGCGCAGTCAGCGCACTACTCGTACGCCGGAAGCTCGACAAGCTCGACTTGATCGGCGTACTGAAGACGAGAGAGTGAGCATGAGCGGGTCCGAGCATAGGCGACACAAAAAGAGGCGAATCCGGTGGGTCAGCATCCTGGCCGGCCTGCTGGTCGTCGGTCTCTTCGTCGCGGCGGTCATCCCGAAGCGCCTACAAGTCGACATGATCGAAGTCGAACGGGGCGACCTGCTCGTAACGGTCGACGAAGACGGGCAGACCCGCGTGAAGGATCGGTACATCGTCGATGCTCCACTCGATGGACACGTCGGCCGCATCGAGCTTCGCGCCGGCGACTCGGTCGACGAGGGAATGGTGGTCGCGCGGATCGTCCCTCTGAACCCGCCGCTACTCGACGCTCGCACCAAAGCCGAAGCCAGGGCTCGCTTGGCCGCCGCTCAGGCAGCGAAACGGCAAGCGGTTGCATCGATCGCACGCGCCGAAGCGGCGATGCAGCTGGCTTCCCTCGAAGCAGAGCGCCAGGCCAACCTGGGTCCGAGCGGCGCCACCTCCATTCAGGCGATCGAACAGGCGGAGTTCGACCTACGCGGAAAGCGCGAGGCGCTTACTTCGGCGCGTTTCGCAGCGCGTGTCGCCGAACACGAAGCTCGGGTCGCGGAGGCTGCGCTCGGCCGACTCGGACCGGAAGGCGTCCGGGGCGACGAGCAGATGGAAGTGCAGGCTCCAGTGGCGGGAGAAGTCCTGAACGTCTTTCGGCAAAGCGAAGGGGTGGTGCGATCCGGGCAGCCGCTGCTCGAGGTCGGTGACCCTCAGGCACTCGAGATCGTGGTCGATGTCCTCACGAGCGACGCTGTGGGGATTCGGCGGGGGGCCGAGGTGATCATCGACCGCTGGGGCGGTGACCGTCCCTTAAACGCGCACGTACGGACGGTGGAGCCCTCCGCCTTCACGCGCGTATCGGCGCTCGGTGTCGACGAACAACGCGTGAACGTGATCATTGATCTCGACGACCCTCCCGAGCTTTGGTCGGAGCTGGGAGACGGCTACCGAGTCGAGGCACGCATCGTGGTGCACGATGTGAAGGACGTCGTGAAGGTACACGACAGCGCGGTCTTTCGCCGCGGGGAGGGATGGGCAGTCTATCGGGTCGACGACGGACAAGCGCGGCTCACACCCATCGAGATCGCTGCGCGCAACGGACTGGAAGTGGAGGTGACCGACGGCCTCGACCCGGGAATGCTCGTGATCGCGCATCCCGGCGAACAGGTCGAGGATGGGCGCCGAATCCGCCCTCGACGTTGAGTCGAGCTCCAACCAACGCTCGGCAGAGCGCCGACTCGACATTTCGCACGGCATCGAGCATGAGTCGCACTCGAATCGAGCCAGATCATGACGACCGAAATCCAAACCAGCGACAGTCTGCGGGAAGTCCGGTACGAGATACGCGGACAACTGGCACAGCGCGCCCACGAGATGGAGCGCCAGGGCTACGAGATTATCTCGCTGAACATCGGCAACCCAGGCCTCTTCGGTTTTCGGACGCCGGAGACGATGCGGATGGCGATGATCGAGAACCTTCCGAGTAGCGAAGCCTACTGCCATCAGAAAGGGATCTTTCCTGCCCGAGAGGCTGTGGTGATGCAGCAGCAGGAGCGTGGCGTGATGAATGTCACGGCCGAGCATGTCTTCATCGGCAACGGTGTGAGCGAGCTGATCGATCTGACCTTGCGCGCCCTGCTCAATCCCGGAGACGAAGTTCTGATCCCGAGTCCAGACTACCCGCTATGGACGGCGGCGGTGACGCTGAACGGGGGACGTGCGTTGCACTATCCCTGCCCACCGGAGACCGCATTTCAGCCGGACCTGGCGGCACTCGAGTCCCGCATCACGGAGCGGACGCGAGCTCTGGTCATCATCAATCCGAACAACCCTACCGGCGCCGTGTACAGCCGCGAGTCGCTCGAGGCGTTGGTGGCCATCGCAGAAAAGCACGAGCTGGTGATCTTCAGCGACGAGATTTACGACGGCATGGTCTATGACGACGCCGAGTTCTTCCCGATCGCGCCGATGGTGAAGAACACCCTCTGCGGTACGTTCAGTGGCCTGTCGAAGGTCTACCGCGCGTGCGGTTTTCGAGTCGGTTGGGTTTCGTTCAGCGGAACCAACGAGCTCGCCCAGGACTACCTTCATGGCCTCGACCTTCTCGCATCGCTCCGGCTCTGCAGCAACGTCCCTGGTCAGTGGGGCGTTCAGACCGCGCTTGGTGGCTACCAGAGCTTGAAGAAATTGATTCGACCGGAAGGCCGCTTGTACGAGTCGCGACAGGCCGTGATCCGCGGCGTGGAGGCGAGCGAGTACCTGAGCGTCATCGCCCCAGGCGGCTCGATGTATGCATTCGTCGGCGCCGATACGGAAAAGCTTCCCGGCTTCGACGATCAGAGGTTCGCGATGGAGCTTCTCGAGAAGGAGCACGTACTGATCGCTCCAGGCTCGAGCTTCAACGTCGACTACAGGAACTACTTCCGGATGACCATCCTGCCCCAATCGAAAGTCATCGACGAAGTGTTCGTCCGAATGGAGAGGGTCCTTCGCTCCCTCTAGGGCCGGATGGTGACGGACCCTCGACGAGCGACGCTGGCATGACGACTCTCACCGAGGATCTGCGAGTCTTGATCACCGGCGGCGCTGGGTTCCTGGGTAAGCGAATCATCTTTGAGCTCCGCGAGCTCGGTGCGAGCCGAGGCCGAACGGTATTCATCCGGAACGTCGACCTTCTGCCGAGCGACTCTGCCGATGAGTCCGTCATCGGCGACATCAGCGACCCGGACGTTCTTGATCGCGTCGCTCGGGGCATTGACGTCGTCGTTCACAGCGCGGCGATGATCGACTGGGGGAATACGCCGCGGAGCCGGGTTTTCGAGGTCAACCTCGATGGAACGCGGAACGTGATTTCAGCCGCGAAGCAACATGGAGTCCGCGCAGTGCTCTACACCGGAACGATGGATGTCGTGATGGATGGCGGCCCTCTTCGAAACATCGACGAGAGCCAGCCCTACCCTGCCCGATTCTTGGACGCATACTCCGAGAGCAAGGCGCTAGCGGAACAGGCTGTCATCGAGACGAACGGTGACGGGCTTCGTTCGGCCGTGCTGCGTGCCTGCGGCATGTACGGCGAGGATGATCCCTATCACATGGAGAACGTTCTGAGCGCAGTCCGAGATGGTAGGCTCAGGTTTCGGATTGGCGGGCCGGATACGGTGTTCGAACACGTGTACGTGGGTAACGTCGCCTACGCCCATGCGCTGGCGACGTTCGCGCTGGCCGACGACCAGGCGCCGACCATTACGGGTCGGAGGTACTTCGTGACCGACCAGCCGGCGGAGAATTTTTTCGAGTTCATGCGAGCGTTCGTCGAGCGTCTGGGTCACGAGTTTCCTCCTCCGTCCCGAACGATCCCAGCACCGATGGCGATGCTCGCTGGACGCGCGAACGAGGCGTTCGCGAAGCTCGTGCAGCCCGTCTGGAAGCTTCGGCCGGTGCTGACCCGATCCAGTGTGTCGGTCCTGACGAACAGCATCTCGATCAGAAGCACCCGACTCGCGGAGGATCTCGGGTACGTGCCGCGATACTCGGTGGCGGAGGCGTTCGAGCGCGTCCTCGCCCACTACGCCGGCTGGTCGAAGAGCTGACGGCGCCGGGAGCGGGTCGCACTGCGAGAATTCGCAGTTGCATCTATAAGTATCTTGAATTATTGATGTTTTGGGTGAACTCCTGTCCCCGTGATTCGTCACGAGCTTAGAGAGATCAGCGCCGGTGCGGTGAAACTCCGATGTAGACCAGGACTACGGAAACCGGTGCAATTATCCAACTCGTGAATCCAGCTGCGGATGTTGACACGAGCTCAGCGGGGCAACAGAAACGTAGCCCTGGTCTACATGGACGCGCTGGATGGAACCCTGGCTCAACTATCACCACTTCATGTACTTCTGGATGACGGTTCGCGAGGGTGGCATCCAGGCCGCCAGCCGTAAGCTGAGCCTCGCTCATCCGACCGTGAGCGTGCAGATCAAGCGACTCGAAGAGAACCTCGGTCACGCCCTCTTTGATCGAAGTCGTCGCAAGCTGGAGCTGACCGAAGCTGGTGAGATGGCGTACCGCTACGCGGACGAGATCTTCTCGCTTGGACGCGAGTTCGTCGATGCGCTCAACGGTCAGGCCCCAGGCGACACGGTGCGCCTGGCGGTCGGCACGAGCGACGTGATGCCGAAGCTGGTTGTTCGCAGTCTGCTCGACCCGGCCCTGCATCTGGATACCCCGGTCCGATTGACGTGCACCGAGGACCGCTTCGATCGCTTGCTCGGAGAGCTGGCGATGCACCGACTCGATGTCGTTCTGGCCGACGCCCCGTGTCCGCCAGGCAGCGGCGTAAAGGCGTTCAACCACTTGCTCGGGGAATGCAGCGTGACGTTCTTCGCGACCCGGCGGCTGGCCGCAGAGCTGCGTTCAGGGTTTCCGGGCTCCCTCGACGGCGCCCCGCTCTTGTTACCATCTGCGGAGACCGCGCTCGGACGGGCTGTACGACAGTGGTTCGAAAGCGAAGGGATTCGGCCCAATTTGGTGGGCGAGTTCGATGACAGCGCCCTGATGAAAGCCTTTGGACAGAGTGGGCTGGGAGCGTTTCCGATGCCTTCTGTGAGCGAAGCGGACGTCAAGAAGCACTACGGGGCCGAGATCATCGGCCGAGCCGAAACGCTTCGCGCCCGCTTCTACGCAATCTCTCCGGAGCGAAGATTGAAGAACCCAGCGGTGGTCGCGATTTGTGAAACCGCGCGCGAAGCCATATTTTGTTGAGAAACGAAGAGCCATGACACCTCGATCGCTGAACGACCTAGAACAACTCGAGGCGGAGGCCATCCTGGTCATTCGCGAAACCGCATCCCAGTTCGAGAAACCGGCCCTGCTCTTCTCAGGAGGAAAAGACTCGATCGTCATGGCGCACCTGGCGAGAAAGGCCTTTCACCCGGGGCCCATTCCCTTCCCTCTGCTTCACGTCGATACCGGACACAACTTCCGTGAGACGATCGATTTTCGAGACCGCTACGTAGCCGACATCGGAGCAGAGCTGATGGTCGCCAGCGTGCAGGAAATGATCGACGCCGGGCTCCTCGAAGAGGAAACCGGCCCGCATGCGAGCCGAAACGCTCTGCAAATTCCGACCCTGCTCGACGCGGTGGCGCGTCACGAGCTCGACGCATGCCTCGGGGGTGGGCGCCGCGACGAAGAGAAGGCTCGGGCGAAGGAGCGCTTCTTTTCACACCGGGATCGGTTCGGGCAGTGGGACCCGAAGAACCAGCGACCAGAGCTCTGGGATCTCTACAATGGTCTCAAGCGCAAAGGCGAGAGCTTCCGCGTGTTCCCTTTGTCGAACTGGATGGAGATCGACGTTTGGCGGTACATTCGCGAAGAAAGCATACCGCTGCCGAGCCTCTATTTCGCGGACGTGCGCGAATGCCTATGGCGGGATGGAACGTTCCTGGCCCTCTCCGAATTCGTTCAGCCGAGGGACGGCGAGACGGTAGAGCGACGGAGCATTCGCTTCCGAACGATGGGTGACGCGACGATCACCGGCGCGATCGAATCCGAAGCCTCGGATCTGGATGCGATCATCAAGGAGGTCGCTCTGGCATCCGATACCGAGCGAGGGAACCGTGCCGATGACAAGGTGTCGGAGACCTCGATGGAAGATCGAAAACGAGAAGGCTACTTCTGAGCGGTCGCGTCGGGCGCGCCCGAGCTCTGCCGAAACGCCTCCTCGAGCGCGTTCGCGAAGTCCTCGATGGCTTCACGCGCCCTCGGAATCACGCTCATGGTGCCGAAACCATGAGGCAGGTCGGGCACGTGCTGGTGAACGACCGGAATGCCTGCGGCACGCAGCTTCTGCACGTACTCGATACCCTCACCGCAAAGGAGGTCGAACTGCGCCGTCACGACGATGGCCGGTGGGAGGCCGGCGTGGGAATCGAGGTAGAGCGGCGAGACCAGCGGATCGTCGCCGGCGGCGTCTCCCATGTAGTTCTGGAAGAACCAACGCGTGGTCTTTGCGTCGAGGCCATAGCCCGTTTGAAGCTCGGCCTTCGCACGGCCGGGGTGCTCGACGGTGCCCGTGCCCGGGTAGATCAGCAACTGCGCGACCGGCACAGGGCCGCCGCGATCGCGAGCTAGGAACGAAACCACAGCAGCGAGATTCCCCCCGGCGCTATCGCCTCCGACCGCGATTGCCCCCGAGTGAATGCCCAGCGTATCGGTATGCTCCACGACCCAGCGGTATGCGTCGTCACAGTCTTCGACGGCGGCAGGGAAGCGATCCTCGGGCGCAAGGCGATAATCTACCGAGATGACGACGCAGTTCGCCCCGGCGCAAATTCTGCGACAAAGCGTATCATGGGTGTCGATGCTTCCGATCGTGAAGCCGCCACCATGAAAGTACACCAGTGCCGGTAGCGCATCATCTTGGTTTTCGCTCGATGCTGGATAGTAGGCACGGGCCGGCCGTGGACCGGATCGGAGCGTCAGACTGAGCTCGGAGACGGACCCGATCTCGGGCGGCGGAGCTTCGAGCACGCGGTTGAGACGCGCGTAGTAGCGCCTCGCGGCCGCTGGCGTGAGAGTTGGCATGGAACGCTCGACGATTCGCCCGACTCGAAACATGTATTGAGCGCGTCGATCGAGAGGCTGGCCGTCGACCTCCCAACGCGGTTCCGTCATTCGGTTCACCGTCGCATCGGAGGCGTTGAGAATGCGGGCGATCAAGTTTCGCTCCACCTTCTGAAAGAACGTCAATGCCATGTGCACATCCCTCGGTTCGACAGCCAGCTGCGTAGCGCTTAGCCTTGCCGAACTGACGATTCAAGGAGCGCCACCATGAAGCATGTCGACGTTCTCGTCGCGGGCGCGGGTATTTCCGGTATCGCGGCCGCCCACTACCTCCAGGAGCATTGCCCGAGGAAGACCTTCACCATCCTCGAAGGCCGTGACAGCATCGGCGGCACCTGGGACCTCTTCCGGTTCCCAGGCATTCGCTCCGATTCGGACATGTATACGCTGGGATTCTCTTTTCGGCCCTGGCCCGAAGCCGACTCGATCGGCGAAGGCGAGTCGATTCGAAGCTATCTGGAAGATACCGCCACCGAGATCGGTATCGCTGACAAGATTCAGTTCAGCACCCGCATCGAGCGCGCGAGCTTCTCCAAAGCGGACGGCCGCTGGACGGTGTACACGCGCAATACGCACACCGGTGAACGAGAATTGCTCAGCTGTGATTTCTTCTGGTCGTGCATGGGATATTACCGATACGACGAGGGCTACACACCGGAGTTCGAAGGGACCGAACGATTCGAAGGACGGATCGTCCATCCACAGAAATGGGATGCCGACATCGACTACGACGAGAAGCGTGTCCTCATCATCGGCAGTGGAGCGACTGCCATGACGATGCTTCCGATCATCGCCAAAAAGGCCGAGAAGGTAACGATGGTGCAGCGCTCGCCCACCTACGTGATCGCCTGGCCGCGCCGCGATCGCCTCGCCGGATTTCTCCGCTGGCTCCTCGGTGCCAAGCGGGCGCACCCGATCATCCGATGGAAGAACATCCGCCTGATGGCGTTGCTCTATGCCTTCCTCAGGCGATTCCCTCGACTCTCGAGCCGTTTGCTGGTTCGACAGGCGTACAAACGACTCGGAGACGACTACGACGTCGAACGTCATTTCACCCCGCGCTACGACCCCTGGGACCAGCGGCTATGCCTGGTGCCAGACGGTGACTTGTTCGATGCGATCAGCGAGGGTCGTGCCGACGTCGTCACCGATCAGATCGAGACGTTCACCGAGCGCGGGCTTGCCCTCCGTTCTGGCTCGGAGCTCGAGGCCGATCTGATCGTGACCGCTACGGGATTCTCGCTTCAATGGCTTGGAGGCGTGGAGCTCGACATCGACGGGGTACCGTTCGAGCCCGCAGATTCGATGATCTACAAGGGCTGCATGCTCGGAGATTTGCCGAATTGCGCATTCGTATTCGGCTACATCAACTCCTCCTGGACACTCCGAGCAGAGCTCGTCTGTGAGTACGTGTGCAAGCTTCTTCGCTTCATGGACGAGCACGGCTACGGCCAGTGTTGCCCGGAACCGGACCCGACCGTCGAGGCCTTGCCGCCCATCGATTTGAAGGCGGGCTACGTGACTCGGGCGGAAGGCCTCATCCCCTCACAGGGCACGCGCGACCCCTGGCGCTTCAATCAAAGCGTAGCGCTCGACAGGGCATTGCTTCGGGGCCAGCCGATCGATGACGGCACGCTGAGGTTCGTCGACAGGCGGCCGGCGCAAGCCGATGAGCACGAGCCGAGCACCGCCAGCCCGAGCACGGTGGCGCCCGCAACGCCCTGAGGACAACGAGCGCGACGTCGACCTCTGAAACCGGTATGGTCGTTCCCCAATATGGCCAATACCGCATTCGTCACCGGTGGGACGGGGTTCATCGGACTCAACCTCGTCGAGCTGCTCGTCAACGAGGGCTGGGATGTCACCGCGCTCCACCGCCCGACGTCGAACCTGAGTTACTTGAGCCGCTTCCCGATCACGCTGGCGGAAGGCTCGATCACGGAACCGGAATCGCTAGCCCGCGGAATTCCCGAGGGCACCGACGTGGTCTTCCACGTCGCGGGAGATACGAGTTTCTGGTCGAAGCAGAACGCTCGGCAGAATGCGATCAACATCGATGGTACGCGAAACGTGGTGGAGGCGGCGGTCTCCCGCGGCGTTGGGACGCTGATCCACACCTCCAGCATCTCCGCCTGGGGCCGCATCACCGGTACGGTGACTGAAGAGACCCCACTCCGAGGCAAAGACTCCTGGATCAACTACGAGCGCTCCAAACACCTCGGGGAGCTCGAGGCGTTGAAGGGCATGGAGCGCGGCATGAAGGTGGTGGTGATGAATCCGGCGGCCGTGGCCGGTCCGTACGACGCGACCACCTGGGGCCGGCTGTTCTTCTTGCTCCGTGACAACGCACTACCGGCAGCCCCGCCGGGCAGGATCACGGTGGGCCATGTGCACGACGTGGTCGAAGCGCACCTCGCTGCGGTCACGGAGGGCCGCGATGGCGAGCGGTACATTCTGGGCGGCGAAGAGATCGACACGGCCGATTTCATCGCGAAGATCGCTCGGGTTTCGGGTATCACGAAGGTCCCGAAGAAGGCGCCGCGTTTCGTCCTGAAGCTCTTCGGACGTCTCTCTGTGATGGCGGCGGCGTTTACCGGGAAGGAGCCTGACGTGACGCCTGAAGCCGCCGAGGTCACGAGCCAGACCGGCACACACTTCTCGAGTGAAAAGGCATCCCGTGAGCTTGGGTATGGTGCGCGGCCGGTGGAGGTGGCCGTCCGGGACAACTACGAATGGCTGGTCAAGGAAGGCCTGCTGGCTCCTCGCACCTGAGCAGCGATGAGACGGTCGGCAGGAGCATGGCTGGCGGGCACGCTGCTCAGTGCGTGGACGGTGGGCGTCGGCGCACAGCTCGGGCCAGACGGAAGCCCGATCGACACCTCCGACTACAGCGTGGACCTGACGCGCGGCGTGGTGGTGAGCACCTCTCGCGTCGTCGGTCTCTCCGGTGCCGCAACGTCGCTGGCGCAAGGCGTCGAGGGCGGCCTTCAGAATCCATCCGCCGTGGCCTACCGAGGTCCTCAATGGCCGGACTGGTATGACTATTGGCTAGCACTCGGTCTGACCTACCCCTTCGACTCGGGCGACTTCTACAACAGTGGCCGCTTCGTGAGTGACGGACAGCCCGTCGCCGACGACTCCACGTTCTTCTTGATTCCGGGGGCCTATTTTCAGATGTGGAACCTCGGGATCGGTCTCACCATCGACGCTCAGTTCATCAAGCTCGACGGTGTTCGCGACCCGATGGGAAATGCGCAAGACGCCCTGCGGCTGCGATTCACGACCTTCCACATCCAGGCCGGCTACGGCTTTATGGACGGCCAGCTCATCATCGGCGCCGGGCTTCGCATCCTTCGCCAGCGGGCCTACCTCTCGAATGACTTTCTAGTTCGGGGCCAAGACGTGAGTCAGACGCTAGGCCTCGGAGCCGAGATCGGGCTGATGCTCCGACCCCACCACAAGCCCTGGAGTCTCGGAGCCTCAATCTTCCCACAGCTCTCGACGGGCCTGCGGAACCGTGGGAACCCGACCGAAACACCGGACGGCGACCTCGTCGTGGGAACGTTCGTTCTACCCCGTGACACGCGGCTACCCACTACCGGAAGCGTCGGCTTCTCGTACCAGTTCGGTCCCCGCCCCACGAATCCTCCGTGGATCAGCGCCGAAACCCTCGCCGCAGATGAGCTAGCACGGATCGATCGCCGCAAAGAGCGGATGAAGCAGCGCGAGCAGGAAGAGCTACGAGCCGCCGAGCAACGCGGCGGACCCGATCGCGAGCTCTGCCTTCAATTGATCGAGCAGCGCTACGCTCGGAAGTACGAAGAGCTCAAACGAGCCCGGAAGGAGATGAAGAAGCTCGCATGGGAGCAGCTCCGTAAACAGTACCGATGGGATTGGCCGCGTCGCTACTACTTGCTGACTGCAGATCTGTGGGTCAACGGCCGATTGGAGAACGCAGTCGGAGTGGAGGCGTTCTTGTTTCAGACGGTGCAGCGTTCTGGGGAGCGGATTTCGGTCTCCCCGCGACTCGGTTTCGAAACCGAAGTGTGGCCGACGAGGATGAAGCTGCGTGCAGGTACCTACCTCGAGCCGAGCCGGTTCGCGCAATCCTCCGCCCGGCTACACGGCACCTTCGGCTTCGATATCAGTCTCTTCAAGTGGAATGTGTTCGGCCTTTGGCCCGATGATTACCGCTGGCAGATCACTGGTGCGATCGACTTCGCTCGGTCCTACGGCGCCTTCTCGTTTGGGATTGGCGGATGGTACTAGAGCGCTCGGTCGTGACTACAGAGCTACGCGGTGTCGATGCTTTGGCGGGAACAGGGTGATGTCTTTACGAGGGAAGGGCCCGAACCTATAACCGAGACCTATGGAGATGGAGTACCGGCGACTTGGAAACACGGGGCTCAAGCTCAGCGTGTTG
>CBDUCC010000084.1:0-12156 GCA_965365555.1 uncultured Myxococcales bacterium
CCGCCGGCGCCCCCGATCGTTCCCGCGTGGCCGCCAAGTCCACCTTGGTCGCCACCGGAGCCGGGCGTTCCTGCGACGCCGGAGTCACCGCCTGATCCTCCGCCGTTCGAGCCTCCGTCGCCCGCAAGCTCGCCCGAGCACGCCGTCAGCAAAGCAAGCCACATGGCCCACCGAGCCATGCGTCGGTAAGCGGTCCCCCCACGATTGTCGTCCATTTCAACGAGCAGTCTCGCATGCGACAACAGGACCTCCAAACCACCTTGGAACACCTATGCAGACCTTGGGTTTTCGGCGCTCAGGCAACTTTGCCCAGTTGGGGCCGTTAGGCTATATACTGGTTGGATTGCGCAAAGCGACCATCGTCATTTTGGTCTTCGTTGCATTCGTTGCGTTTAGCATTGCCGTCTTTGCTCTGGGGGGCCTCGCAGCTAAGTACGAATGGAGGCCGTACGACTACGCCCACAAGGTGGCAGACAGACAGTTGCGAGTCCTGAAGAGCCTGTCGCGGGGCAGGCCCTCGAACGAATCACTGCGAACCACGCACTTCTACCGTCTCCGTCTCACAAGTAGTCAAACCGGGGAGGACCGGCAGCCCGATCGGGTTGCGTTCACACCATTGTCCGATGGCTACCTTATTGCGCGGCGAGGAGGAGGGCTCTACTTCGCCGAACGCTCGCTCAAGCCCGTATCGAAGTCGCAACTGATCCGTACGCGAGTCCCGACGAACAAAGACGAGTTCATTCGTCAGAACCCCGATCGTCCCACGACCAGGCACCCGCTCGCACAATTCGGTGTAAAGGACATCCTCTTACGTCGACGCGGCAAGGCGATCGAGCTCTTTGCGAGCTACAGTGTCTGGCACTCCGAAGATGGCTGTTTTACCTTCAGAGTTTCGAAACTTGGCTCGACGATGGACGCCTTGCTCGGGGGCGACCCCGGCGTCTGGTCCACCGTACTCGACACCGAGCCGTGCCTGCCACTCGCATCTCCGGATGTCGATCCGTACGGGGAGTGGACCTTCTTACAGGCTGGCGGCCGGATGGCCTTCCTCGGACCGGACCAGCTACTCGTCACCGTGGGCGACCACTGGCGGGACGGTTTGCGGGCTCCGGAGCTGCCCCAGGATCCGTCCTCCCACATCGGCAAGACGATCCTGATCGACCTGAGTTCTGGCGCCTCCCGGATCTATACGACAGGTCATCGAAACCCCCAAGGACTCTACGTCGACCGCCAAGGCAAGATCTTCTCGCTCGAGCACGGTCCCCGAGGCGGTGACGAGCTCAACCAGCTGATCGATGGCCGAAACTATGGTTGGCCGAAGGTCAGCTTCGGGCTGCAGTATTGGCACCTGCCGCACTGGCCCGCTCCCCACTGGGGGGAGCATCGCGGCTTCGAGCGTCCTCTCTACAGTTGGATACCATCCATCGGTACGTCGAACCTCGTTCGCATCGAGGGGAACACGCCTTTCCCGAAGTGGCGGGGCGACCTCATCGCCGCGTCACTCTCGAATGTAGCGCTTCACCGGATTCGACTCCGAGAAGGGCGGGTAGTTCTGGTGGAGCGCATCGAAGTTGGAAATCGAATCCGGGACCTCGAAGCCGCGGATGACGGCAGCTTGGTCCTGCTGATGGAACCGGGTGACCTCATCACCGTCGTTCCGCTCGAGGCCAGCGACGTGGCCGGAATCACCGACCCGTTGGTCCGAGGAGAGCTTCTGTGGGCGCAGTGCAGCGGCTGTCACGCGTTGGATCCGACCGAAGGGGTGAGACAGGGGCCCCACCTTCAGGGCATCGTGGGGCGCAGGGTCGCTAGCCAGTCGGGTTACGAGTACTCCCAAGCGCTCCAACAAACCGACGCCCGGTGGACCGAGGACACCCTCGACGCCTACCTTCGCGACCCTCAGGCATTCGCGCCCGGCAATACGATGCAGTTCTCGGGGGTCAAGGATCCCGTCGACCGGGCAGCCATCATTTCCTACCTGAGCACCAAGTGATGCGTGCACGGGTCCTCGGCTCTGCGGCTGGTGGTGGCTTTCCCCAGTGGAACTGCAATTGCCGCAACTGTGCCGGGGTTCGCTCTGGGGCCATCCGGGCACGCTCTCGAACGCAGTCTTCGATCGCGGTCAGTAGCGACGGCCTCCGATGGATCCTCTTCAACGCATCACCGGACATCCGACAGCAGCTCGATGCGTTTCCGGAGATGCAGCCTCGGCACGGGGTTCGCGACACCGGGATTGCCGGGATCGTACTGATCGATGGCCACATCGATCATACGACGGGCCTTCTCATTCTTCGCGAAGGCGCTCCGCTCTCCGTCTACTGCACCGATGCGGTTTACGAGGACCTTACGACAGGTCACCCCATTCTTTGCGTACTCGACCACTTCTGCGGAGTTCGGCGAGTCCCGGTTCCCCTCGAGCCGGACCAAAGCTTCCGGGTCGAGGGCGTACCGACGCTCCAGCTACAGGCGCTCCCCCTCGGAAGCAAGCCACCCCCATACTCCCCGCACCGCAACCAACCTCGGCCCGGCGACAACATCGGGATTCGGGTGACCGACGAGACGACGGGACGTTCTCTGTTCTATGCCCCCGGGGTGGGAGAGGCCAACGACGAGCTCCTCCGATGGATGCAGGAGTCGGACTGCGTGATGGTCGACGGCACCTTTTTCACCGAGGACGAGCTCGCTCTCCAGGGCATCTCCGACAAACGAGCCCGGGACATGGGTCACCTACCTCAGTCGGGTGAACATGGAATGCTTCGAGCGCTCCGGTCTCTTCCCAACACGCGACGGATCTTGGTTCACATCAACAACACCAACCCAATTCTCGACGAGGAGTCCGACGCACGGCGGTTGGTGGAAGAGGCCGGCGTCGAAGTTGCCTACGATGGAATGGAGGTGGTGTTGTGAGCGCGCCCTGGAGTCGTGCCGAGCTCACCGCCCGAATGCGCGAGAAGGCCACGGGCTATCACCTCAACCATCCGTTCGAGGTGATGCTCCGCGAGGGCCGGCTCAGCCCGGATCAAGTGCGTGGCTGGGGCGCCAACCGCTACCTCTACCAGAAGAGCATTCCCGTCAAGGACGCGGCCATTCTCTCGAACTGTCCCGATCGGGAGGTCCGACGCAAGTGGATCCGGCGCATCCAGGAACAAGATGGGTCGGCGGATGCCGAGGGCGGGATCGAAGCCTGGATTCGGCTAGGCGAGGCCTGTGGGATGACCCGTGCCGAGGTCGTTGATGAAACCCATGCGTTGCCCGGGGTGCGTTTCGCCGTAGGCGCCTACGTGACCTTTGCGAGAACGCGCCCATGGCAAGAGGCCGTCTGCGCGTCGCTGACCGAGCTGTTTGCCCCCGATGCCCACCGTGCGCGACTCGAGGCGTTTCCCAAGTACTATCCTTGGGTCCAACCGAGCGGGCTCGAGTATTTCGAACGCCGCCTCGGCCAAGCCAAGCGGGACGTCGAGCACGGGCTCGAGATTACCCTCGACTATTGCGACACCCGCGAGAAGCAGGAGCGAGCTCTCGACATCCTGCAGTTCAAGCTCGATGTTCTTTGGGCGATGCTCGATGCCATCCATCGGCGCTATGTCGCTGAGCCAACGGAATCGTCGTGACGGCCACTCTGCTCGTCGACGACCTGGTACGAATTGCCCCGCACCACCGGCTACGCTGGGAAGAGGCACAGGGCTGCTACGTGCTTCTCTATCCGGAGGGAATCGTGCAGCTCAACGAGACCGCCGCGGAGATCCTGAGGCGATGCGACCCGGCGAAAGGGGTAGCCTCCATCGTTCGCGAAGTGCAGACACTTTATCCTGAAGAGCCCGTCGAAGAGGACGTACGGGCATTTCTCGAAGAGGCGATATCTCATGGCTGGGTCAGCATCGAGCGAGCCTGATAGACCTCTTTGGTTGCTGTTCGAGCTGACCTATCGCTGCCCGCTTCAGTGTGCGTACTGCTCGAATCCCCTCGACTTTGCGGATTCGGGGCGGGAGCTCGACACCGAAGACTGGCTCAGAGTGCTGCGCGAGGCCCGGGGGCTTGGGGCTCTTCAGCTCGGACTGTCCGGGGGTGAGCCGCTTTTGCGACGGGACCTCGAGTCGATCGTCGAAGAGGCCGCCCGGCTCGGCTACTACACCAACTTGATCACGTCCGGCATCGGCCTCGACGAGTCGCGCCTCGGAGCACTTCGAGATGCGGGCCTCGATCACGTTCAACTGAGCTTCCAGGGAAGCGACGCAGAGTCGAATGACTCAATCGCAGGAACGAAGAGCTTCGAAGCGAAGATCGCGGCGGCCCGTCGGATCAAGAAGCTCGGGTACCCGATGGTACTCAACGTCGTACTTCACCGACGGAACATCGAATCCGTCCCGAAGATCTTGTCGATGGCGGCGGAGCTCGAAGCGGACTACCTCGAGCTTGCGAACGTGCAGTTCGGCGGATGGGCGCGGCTCAACCGCGACCAGCTCCTTCCGAGTCGCGCCCAAGTCGAACGCGCCGAGGCCGAGGTCGACCGGTTTCGTACGGATTACCAAGGCAGGTTGCGCGTGTTCTACGTGGTGTCGGACTACCATGAGGGCCGACCCAAGCCGTGTACGGCCGGCTGGGGCCGAACCTTCATGCAGATTACGCCCGACGGAACCGCGCTTCCCTGTCACGGCGCACAGTCGCTCCCCGGGATGTCGTTTCCCAACGTCGATCGAGCCAGCGTGCGCCAGATCTGGGAGTCGCCCGAGTTCGGGAGGTTCCGGGGGGAGAGCTGGATGAAGGAGCCGTGCCGAGCTTGTCCGGAGCGCGGCAAAGACTTCGGCGGATGTCGCTGCCAGGCGTACGCGCTCACCGGGGACCCGACGAATGCCGACCCGGCCTGCTCGCTCTCGCCGTATCACGGGGTCGTCGCCACCGCGATCGCACGAGCCGATCGGGAGGGTCGCCATTCGCTCACCTTCCGCAATCGGGCGAGCTCGAGGAGACTGGGTGGCAAGCACGTTCTACCGCAAGCCTGATCCGCGGCGAGGCGAGTCCGGCGCAGTGCGCTCGAGAGGACTCTCCAAGCGCTATGGCGCCATCGAGGCTCTCGAAGACCTGAGTCTCGAAGTTCCGTTCGGCGCCTTCGTAGGGCTCCTCGGTCCCAATGGCTCCGGCAAGACCACCTCGATGCACTGCCTAACGACGCTGGTCGAGCCTACGGCCGGCAGCGCATGGATCGCAGGTCACCCGATTCGAACCGCTGGCGCCGCGGTTCGCCGCGAGATCGGGGTCGTGTTTCAGAGTCCGGCTCTCGATCCATCACTGACCGTGCAAGAAACGCTCGCGTTTGCGGGTGCGATTCGCGGACTCCCTCGGAGAATCTCACGTGAGCGGGCGGAAGCCATGCTCGCGCTGTTTCATCTGGATGCCAAGCGCCAGGCGAGAGTCGGCACTTTGTCCGGAGGCATGCGACGCGCACTCGACATCGCGCGGAGCGTGATGCATCGCCCACGCGTACTCTTTCTCGATGAGCCGACCCTCGGCCTCGACGTTCCCAACCGTCGCAGAATTTGGGATCACATCGCGCGTCTTCGTCGTGAGGAAGGCGCTACGGTGTTCTTCACGACGCACCATCTCGAGGAAGCCGAGGGCTGTGACACGGTGTACTTCCTCGCCGAGGGTCGGATCGTGGGGAGCGGATCACCCGGCGAGCTGATCGCACGCATGGGCGCTCAAATGCTGGAGATCGAAGCGGATTCCATCGAGGTGGTCGCCGATGCCCTGCGTTCAGAGCTCGGCCTTTGCTTTCGCGAAGAAGAGCGAGCGCTCTTTCGACTTGGTAGCTCGTCCCAACCGCTGGAGTCGATACTACGGGAGTTGCCCGGAGACCTACGAAGCGTGATACGCCGAAGGCCGACGCTGGAGGACGTCTTCGTCTGGATGACCCATCCCGAGTTGCGCGGAGAGCTCCCATGATGTTGCCGCTTTGGGCCGTCATTCGACGAGATCTCGTTCGGCTCCTGAGGCAACGTGGAAGGCTCGCCGCCGCTTTGGCCCGTCCCATGATCTGGTTCTTCGTGATCGGATCGGGCGTTGGCACCTTGGTCCGGCCAACGACCCCCGAGGACTACCAGGCCTACTTGGTGCCCGGTGTGGTCGGCATGACCCTCCTGTTCGGAGCGACACTGGTTGCCCTCTCCGTCGCCTACGACAAGGAGTTCGGTGTCATGCGGATGTTGGTGACCGCGCCGCTTCCTCAGCACTGGATCGTCCTCGCAAAGATCGCGAGTGCAGTCGTCAGCGCAACCTTGCAGGCAGGCCTCGTTCTGCTCGTCCTCGGGTTGCTCGGCTTCATCGACCGGAGCCTCTCGCCTTTGCTGCTCGTTGCCGGGCTTTTAGGAACCGCCCTCGCCTGTGCAGGTCTCGGGATGCTCGTCGCGGTATGGACGCCGACATTGGAGAACTTTGCCCTGGTGATGAACTTCGTGATCTTTCCGACGTTCTTCTTGAGTGGCGCGCTCTATCCGGTCGCAAGTCTTCCGCCCATTCTGAGGCTGGTCGCGACGATCAACCCGTTCACCTACGGCGTCGACCTGCTCAAGCACGCGATTCTTCGAGGGGACATGTCGATCTCCGCCGCCGACTTCTCCCCGCTCGTCGACCTCGGCGTACTGGTCGGATTCGCCACGGTCGCAACGGTGGTCGCTTGCCTGCGCTTCTCCCACGAGGCGCGCGCAGGCTTGTCCGGTTTTCTGCGAGCTGGGCCCTAGCTTTCGCCGCGCCGTCAGCGTGTCATGGCGTAGAGGGTGTACTCGAACCCGAGGCGAGTGTTTCGATAAGCTGGTTTGACCCACTTGCGCGGTTTCGCGCTCCCGTTCTTTCGTGCTTTCATGAACGTTAGCAAGCTAGCGGAGCCGCGATCGATCGGCAAGATCAAGGCCGAGGCGACAACCTGAGCGGCAGGTTGTCGAGTGGCCGCGTGAAAGGAAAGTGCTGAAGCTTTGCTGGGTAGTAGCCGTCTTCGACGAACTCGATCCGATAACTCGACAGCAGCTGTCGAAACGTCAGCAGAAACAGCATTCGGGCGAAGTGCATACCGATGCACTTGTGAGCTCCTCCGCCGAACGGAATCCACATGAAGTGATGCTTTTTGTGCTCGCTCACCTCCGGCGAGAAGCGGCTCGGATCGAACTCGTTTGGGTGCTTCCACCAATCCGGAAGCCGGTGAATGTAGGTCCCCGGCACACAGATCATCGTGTCTGCGGGGACTCGGAAGCCGCCCAACTCGCACTCCCGGATCGTGCGCCGCAAGAACAGTGGGACCGGCGGATGCAGCCGGATGGTCTCGTAGAACACGCAGATGAGCCCGTTGATCGAGTGGAACACCTCCTCGAAGCCGAGCTCGTCCGGCCAGCTCACCATCTCCTCGGCGAGGCTCGATTGCAGTGCGCCGTCGTTGCTGAGGTAGTAGGCCGCCATCGTCGAAGCGCTCGTCGTAGTGTCGTGTGCGGCGAGCATCAAGAACACCATGTGGTCCGCGATGTCTTCGTCCGAGTAGTACTCGCCGGTCTCGGTCTTCTCCTTGCAGAAGTGGGCGAACACGTCTTGATCGTCTGATTGTCGCTTCCTCTCGATCAGGTCGATGAAGAACTCCTTCAAGAAACGGCGGCCCTCGAGCCCACGGTGGTACAGAAACCCCGGTACGTCGAGACGTACGATACCGAGCGCACCCTCCATCATGTCGGTGAAGGCGCGACTGATTTTTGGGATCGTGCTTTCGGAGTCCTCGACCCAACAGAAAACATCGAAGGCGATGTCGAGCAAAAGCCGCTTCATCTCCGTGTAGAACAGGATGCTGTCCTCTCGTGCCCATCGTTCGACGGCGCGTTCGACGATCCGCTGGATCCGCTCCGCGTACCCTCGCATCGCATGGGGCTTGAACGCGGTGTTCATGATGCCCCGATGCACTCGGTGCTCGTCGTAGTCGCGCATGACCAGACCGCCCTGGAAGAAGTCGGCCATGACCGACTCCCATCCCATTTTGATCGAGAAGTTCCTCTCTCGATCCATCAAGACGCGTTGCACGTGATCGGGATGCAGTAGCAGCACGCACTTGTTGCCGGTGATCGAGATTCGGCTCACGGGCCCATAGTTGCAGTAGTAGTGCGCGAAGAGCCCGTGCGGGTCGCGGATCATGTCCAGGGTCTTCCCAACGAACGGCAGCCCATACGCGCCGTCGATGTGCCTCAACTCCCGATTCGAGGGCCGCTGCTCGTACGAAAGCTCCGTCGCATTCACCATCTCTAAAGTATACACTTTGTAAATAAAAAGCCGAGGGACAGGCTACCCACCCAAAAACCCCATCATTTCGAAATCTTAGGGACCCAACTGCGTATTTTCATCCCGCACCCGCCCGCGGTAGGCTTCTGGGGCCACGATGGCTCTGCTCCTCGCTCAATGCTTTGCGACCTGGGCCATGACCGCGGTCATCTGGTTCGTGCAGCTGGTTCAGTACCCGTCGTTTGCGCGTGTCGACCCGTCGAGCTTCGCAGAGTTCCACGCGTTCCACTCGACTCGCATCACCTGGATCGTCGCGCCGCTCATGATCGTCGAGGCGCTCACGGCGCTCTCGGTTGCGCTCCGGCCGCCTCGCTTCGTCACAGTTCCCGAGGCTTGGGTGGGGCTTGCCCTGGTGGCGCTCGTCTGGGCGTCCACGGCGTTCCTCCAGGTTCCCATGCACCAGCGCCTCGGTTCTGGGTTCGACGAATCTGCCTGGCGTTTTCTCTGCAACAGCAACTGGGTTCGTACGATCGGCTGGTCCTTGCGCGCCGCGCTCGTCACGGTCTGGCTGCAGCGTGCGCTCGAGCAGGGTGCCAGGTTCGCCGGCTAGGACTCGATGCTTGCAGCTCATGCGTTGCACCCGTAGCATCGATCCTATTCATGCCTTCCAGCCACGGAACGGTGAACCATGCGCATGCAGCGCTCCATGGCCTCGACCTCAACTTGCTGCTCACTCTCGACGTTCTGCTCGACATCCGCAGCGTAACCGCGACCGCAGAACGGGTGGGAGTGACCCAGTCGGCGGTCAGCCATCGGCTCGCGAAGCTCCGAGACTTCTTTGGCGACCCACTGCTCGTGGCTGCCGGTGACGACTTCGTACTAACTCCCAAGGCAGAGGAGCTCCGGAACCCGCTCCGACTCGCCCTCTCGGAGCTCCAAAACGTCGTGACTCCGGCCCCGGAGCTCGACCCTGCGGAAGCGGACCGAACCTTCGTAGTCGCCAGCTCCGACCTCGCGGAGGTGACCCTACTGCCAGCTCTCTTGGAGCACCTCGCTGCCGTTGCGCCTCGGGTCACCGTACACACACGAGGGCGTGCGCTTGTGACCGGTCAGGCGCTTGCCGAGGGCAAGGTCGACTTCGCCGTTGCGCCCGGCGAGGGCAGCATCCCCGGGGTCACTCTGGACCAAACTCGCGGGATTCGACAGCGCAGTTTCGTGACAGACGGGTTCTCCGTCCTCGCTCGCAGAGACCATCCCCGGCTGCGCGGTCGGCTCACGCTGAAGCGGTATCTCGCGGAGAGCCACGTACTCGTCGCCCCGCAGGGAGCTCCTGGCGGCCTCGTCGACTCGATCCTGGCGCGCCAAGGCGAGTGCCGTCACGTCGCGGCACAGGTCGCGAGCTTCCTCAGCGCCCCCTTCCTCCTTCAGGGCACCGACTACTTGCTCACCTGCCCGACCAGCTTGGCGGAGGCTACGGCTCAGCCTTTCGGTCTCCGCGTCTTCAAGCCGCCGATTGACCTGCCCAGCACCAAGCTGTTTCTCTACTGGCACGAGCGAATGCACCACGACCCCGGTCACCGATGGTTTCGTGGCGAGTTGCTCCGCCTCGCGGCAAGCCGCGTTTGATGCACCGTATGAAGGAATTTCATGCCCGATGGGCCAGTGATTCGCGCTGTGCGTCTTATGCTGGGTCTACCTCGAAACCAAAGGAGACCTAGATGCGCCAACTCAGCTCACTCATCCTTGCGATCGCGGCGATCGCGTCGACATCCCAGGCTCGAGCCGACGACGACCTCGACCTCCGCCTCGACGACCCACTTGCATACGAGGTCAGCTACGAAGACTACAAGCTCCAGGAGCTGGAACGCACCGCGCGCCGGTCGCGAAACGCCCTGATCGGCACGTCTGCCGCTGCCGCCGTCGGCCTGGCGCTCGTCATCCCGGCCGCCAGCAGTCAGTGCCAATCGGTCGAGGTGGCTGGCGAAAGCGACTACGAGTGCACTCGCGCGGGCGACGCCCTGCTTCGCGCCGGCTCACCACTGGTCGTTGGAGGGCTCACCGGCGCAGTCGTTTCCGGGATCATCCTCGGCGTGCGCAAAGGCAAGATCCGTCGACTCAACGACAGCTTCTCACCAACGAGGGCGCGAACTGTACGTTGGGAGGAGCGGTCCTCCCGCTTCGTCTTTTAGCGCTCGGCGACTGACCGTCAGGATCCCACGCCCATCTCGGTAACGACGCACTTGATTGGATCGCCGTGACGGAGGTTTGCATCGAGATCGCGTAGCGCCGTACGGATGCCTTCTTCGACGACCGGATGATAGAATGGCATGTCGAGCGCCTGCTCGACGGTCATCTTCGACTGCACAGCCCAAGCCAAGAGGTGCGCGAGATGCTCGGCTTTGGGGCCAAATAGTTCTGCGCCCAACAATCGACCGCTATGCTTGTCGGCGTAGATCCGAACTCTGCCGGCGTTGATCGCTTGAACGCGAGCTCGACCCTGGTTCGCGAAGCTGACCTCGCCCGCGACCGCTTCGCAGTCGCGGAGCGCGGCATACCCGCCGCCTACGACTGCAATCTGTGGATCGCTGAATACGATGCCAAGCGCGGTTCGCCGCCAAGCTGCGTGTACCTCTGGATGGCTGGCGGCGTTTCGCCCTGCGATCCGCCCGTCGTCCGCGGCCTCGTGCAAAACGGGATGGAGCTCGTTGACATCACCTGCGATGAAGACCGGCAAGTCGTCGAGTTGGAGGGTATCTGGGTCGATCGGGTAGCGTCCCAGCTCGTCGGGAGCGACCCCTAGCGACCGAATGGCGATCTCGTCGAGGCTGGGTCGTCGTCCCGCAGCCATCAGAACCTTCTCGTACCTATCGTCTCGCTGGCGGCCCTGTGAATCCACGAACTGCACGCGAACTCCTTCACCATCGGGTGCGATCGACTCCAGTTGGTAAGCGCTGTGGATGTCGAGCTCCTCTCCCAGGGTCTCGTGCGCTTGTGTGAGAATCACGGGATCGGTGAGCGGCCCAAGTTGACCCAGGATTCCGACTAGCGTGGTTCGAACATCCAGCCGGTGCAGTGCCTGCCCCAGCTCGAGGCCGATGGCTCCGAGTCCAACGACCAGCACGCTGCTCGGGAGTCGGTCGAGCTCGAAGACGGTTTCGTTGGTGAGGAGCGCATGCTCGATGCCGCGGAACGGCGGAGGGACGAACGGGGCGGTCCCCGTCGCGATGACGAGTCGCTCGAAGTGGACCTCGCGTCCGTCGTCGATCGAGAGCCGGCCCGGCGCCAGCAATTTCCCACGCCCGACGATGAGCTCGCCCGCCGCGCGCGCCTCCTCGATCACCTCCATCACGAAACCGACGAAGCGGTCTCGCTCCGACTGCACGCGTTCGAGCACCTCGCGATCGTCCACGCGTACCCCTTCGGAGTGAATGCCGAACTCCGAGACCTGGCGGGCATGGTGCGCAGCGTCTGCGGCGGCGATCAAGAGCTTGCTCGGCATGCAGCCCACGCGCGCGCAGGTCGTCCCGAACGGCCCTGGGTCGATCAAGGCGACGGATACCCCCTGTTTACGCGCCGCGCGCCAGGCACTGAGCCCGGCCGATCCGGCCCCCAGGATGGCGACCTCGACGTTGACCATGTGGCTACTCACGGGGCTTCCTTTCGACGGCTTCCTTCATTGCGCAAAGCTTGGTGCTCGTTTCTCGCATGGCCAGGGATGCGGGCCCCGTACGTGGCAGGCCTCGGCACGTTTCGTCGGATTTTGTCGCCACCGACTCGTTCTGCCGCGCCTCCGCATGCTAAAACCTCGGCCATGCATGGATTCGGACCCGGCGCTCTTCCCCTCCTTCTATTCGCCATCTTCGCGACGGCCGGCTGTGGGAGCAGCGCCGAAAGCGGGGCCGGAGGCGCCGG
>CBDUCC010000085.1:0-11950 GCA_965365555.1 uncultured Myxococcales bacterium
CGTGCGCGTCGTCATCACCCGTGGCAGCGGTCCACTCACCTACGATCCATCGACGGCGACCGAGCCGCTTCGCGTGATCATCGCTGCGCCGCTATCGCTTCCGCCGTCCGAGCACTACGAGCAAGGCGTCGCGGTGGCGCTCTTGAAGGCGTCGCGGCCGACGGATGATGCCCGCGCGGCTGGAGCCAAGGCGTCGAACTACCTCGCGAACCTCTTGGCGGTACACGAGGCCAAGCAAAAGGGTGCACAAGAGGCGCTCGTCCTCGGCAAGGACGGTCAGATCCTCGAAGGAGCTTCCAGCAACGTCTTCATCGTGAAAGACGGCGGCGTTCGGACGCCGGAGGCCCAGCCGGGGATCCTCATCGGCATCACGAGGGCCACGGTCCTCGAGGCTGCAGCCGCCGAAGGCATCCGGGTGCAGGAGGGCGAAGTTCGCCCCGAGGACCTCTTCTCGGCCGACGAGGCGTTCATCACGAGCAGTATTCGGGAGGTCATGCCGGTCGTCTCGGCCGAAGGCCACCGGATCGGGGCAGGAGTGCCCGGGGAGCTCACGAAGCGCCTCCACAGGGGCTATTTGCGACTCGTCCGGGAGATGACGGGGGCGGGCGTTTGACCTCCCGCTCCGGGCGCAGTAAGTCGCGCGGCCAGGACGTTCCACATGTCGGATACCAGCAAAACCAAAGCGAAGCGCCGCCGTAAGGCAGCCGCCCAGGGCAAAGACCGGAAGAAAAAGCTCGAGAAGCACGGGACCACCCCGAAGTTCCCGATCGATCCGGAAAAGGCCGAGGCCCAGGCCTGAGCCTGGTGCGCTCAGTGAAGCGTGTGTGACTCGCCGTCGTGCTCCACGATGGGCACGCCCCCATCGGTGAGCGATTCGCGCGCTGGGATCGGAGGGGGTGGCGGGATCGTCGTGTCCTGTGCCGCCTCGAGCTGCTCTCGATACGCCATCTGTTGGAGCTTGGCGTGGTGGTAGCGACGGCGCCTCCGGTAGGCGACGACGACGAGCACGGCCGCTAGGGCCCAGATGGTCGAGCCTGCGAGGAGCGCAGGCACGATCCGGTAGCGGGTTCGGAGGCTCTCCCGCCACTGGCGCTCGAGCCCGATGCGCGTCCAGCCGTACGCCGTCGCAAGAGCAGAGTCGAAGGTCTCGCCGTCCCGAATCGCGTAGATCAGCCGATGGAAGCGGCGCTCGTCGCTGCTGCCATCGCGCAGGAAACCCACGACGTCGGCGCTTTGCGCGTATGCGACGTTCACCTCGTACGGCCGACTCGGAAAATAGTCGTCGAGCTCGGAGAGGCGCAGCATGGACCGTTCCGCCGCCGCCCGAAGGAGCGACTCCATGCGTGGCAACATCCGAACCTCGGACTGGTGGATCGCGACGCCTTCCTTGAACCAGAGCGGCACCGGATTGCCCGCCACGGCCCGGTAGAAGGCAACGTGCGATAGCTCGTGCACGAGCACCACTTCGAGGTCGGGTGGCTCCCAGGTTCGCGGCGCCGACATCGTCAGGAGGATCACGCCCCAACGCGGATAGGCGACGCCGGTCGCATAGTCCGGAGGCGGCGCGCCGACCGGTGCGAGCGCGCGCATCTCGCGCGGGTTGCGCGCCACGCGAATCTCGAGTTGGTCATCGACGATCACGCCGAAGTCGTTGACGACGCTTCGCCAGTGGTCGTCCAGTCCTTCGATCAGCGGCGTGACCCGGTCCCGCATGGACGAGGGATAAGTCCAACGCACCGAGTCGACTTGCTCCGTCTGGTACCCGTCCAACGGCTCGGGGAGCACGAGCTCCTGGATCGGCTGCGCTACGGCGGAGGCCGCGCTCACCGCGATTGCGAGCGAGCCCAGTGCGGCTGCGAAGAGAACGAATGGGGGGCTATTGTTCACCGGGCCTAAATCGTAGCAGGGGGATGCCCGACTCGGGAGCACGACGTCGATCAATGATGAGGTAGGTTACACCCCCCGCCAGCAAGGCTCCGACCACAACGTAAGGCCAGGCTTTCTTCCACCGCTTCTTGGCCCGTGACTCGTCTTCCTTCTGTTCGGGCTCGTTCACGGCGACCTTCTTGGTCTCGGGCGGCGGAGCGGGCGGCTGCGACCACCGGAGCTGGGCCTGCTCGGCACGGCTCTCGATGAACTTCACGCGACTCTCCGACGTGCTTGTGTCGAACTCCAGCACCCCCTCGTAGAACTGAGCGGCGGCGACATCGAACACCTCAACCAGAATGGGCCCTTGTCTGCGAATGACGACCAAGGCGTCGGCGCCAGCGATGAGACCGATGCGACGGTAGGACGACTGGTCCTTTCTCGGATCGATGCCGAGGCTCCGGCGAATCGAACGCAGGCGCTCGAGCCCGTCCTCATCTGTCGGCGGCGCGCCGCGCATCGCGGCTCGAAGGGCCGGGTCACTGGCGGTCTCCATCCCCGCGAGGACCAACTCTTGCTCGATGAACTCGGCGGTGTTCCGAATCGTGTCATCCGGGTCCCCTGCGACGACGACCGCGATTTTGGGCGGAGGCTCGAGCTCTGCCTCGCCCTCGGCACTGGCCTCGCCCTCGCCCTCGGCCTCGGCGCTTGCCGCGGCCGGCGCCCCGAGCACAAGGGCGAGCATGAAGAACCAGCGCATCCGGCCAACGATAGGCAACGGGACGCTTCCGCGCTAGCGTGCGCCGCGATTTAGCCATGGGTGAGATGCCTCGATTCATGCACGGAGTCTGTCTGTGCGTCGGCTACGACGGGACCGATTTTCACGGCTGGCAGGCGCAGCCGGGCCTTCGGACCGTTCAAGGCATCATCGAGAAGGCGATTGACGCCATGGGTGTCGCGCACGGCGCGGTCCGCGGATGCAGCCGGACCGACGCGGGCGTCCATGCGATGGGTCAGATCGCGAGCTTCGCCGCCGAGATCGAGGTGCCGCCGGGCGGTTGGGTGAGCGGTCTCAACTCGCGCCTCCCCGACGACATCGTCGTGCACGACGCGCAGCCCTGCTACCGGCGGTACAACCCCCGCTTCCACGCGGCGCACAAGCACTATCGCTACCTGGTTCGCTGCGGGCAGCAGCGCGACCCGCTCATCCGCCGTGAGGCCTGGCAGCTCGGCCCGAAGGGCATGCGTCCCGACCTGGGGAGCTGGGACCGCGGCGTACCGGTCGAGGACTACCTCGACGTCGGCGCTATGCGTGAAGCCGCCGCCCAGTTTGTCGGCGAGCACGACTTCCATGCCTTCCGTCAGGCGGCCGACGCGCGCGAGGTGGTGGTTCGCCGGATGTTCGAGGTCAGCGTGCACACGCCCTGGCTCGAGCGCCCGGACCTCATCGCGTTCGACATCGTTGGCAACTCCTTCATGAAGAACATGGTGCGGATCATGGTCGGCACCTTGGTCGACGTCGGCCGTCGACGCATCGACCCGACGGCGATTCCGGCAATGCTACGCCCCGACGCCGACCGAGCCGATGCCGGGCAGACCGCGCCTGCGCACGGCCTCAGTCTCATGCAGATCGAGCTCGCTCGCTTCGACGGCCCTGGCGATGCCTTCGATCGCCCAACGCAGGGCGATCCGCCTCGGCCACCTCAGAACGTGATGCCGACGCCGCCGCTGAAGTAGAACTTGTCGCCGACCGGCGCCCGACTGTTCGCATTCGAGCCCGCGAGCTCGAAGAAGAAGAAGGAGCTGTTGATGCCCCAGTCCTCGTCGAGCGCATTGGCACGCCGTGGATTGACGAAGTTGAGCTCCAGAGCGATCTGCGCACCCCAACCGAAGCCGTGGCTCCGCCCGCGACTTTCGCTTCCGCCAACCTGCTCTTTGAAGAAGACCGTGTTGTACCCAACCTTGCCCGTGAACACGAGCGGCACCGGCGTCTTGCGAGCTAGGGCGTCGACGCGGAGCGTGGCCATGATGTTGAGCGGAAAGAGCGTGAACTTCGCGCCGTCGCTGGAAGGGATGCATTCCCCGGGAGGCGAGCTCGCGAGACAGGCGGTTCCACTGTACGCCGACCACCCGCCCTGCAGGCCAAGGCCGATCGGACCGATGAACGGAATCCGGTAGAGATACAAGTCAAACTCACCCAGGAGAATCGGACCGTTGTCTCCCGGGTAGATCAGGTCGAACGAGTCGCTTCCAGGGTCGGGTCGGTAGGCGCCGACGCCGAACGAAAGCAAGTAGCCCTCCGGACTCCATCCCGGCCGACTACTCTCGCTCACCGGCTGGGCGCTCGCAGTTCCGGAGGTCAGTCCGAGCAGCAGAGTGAGTATTAGTCCGGGGACGAATCGCTTCACCTACGGAACCTCCAACTGACGACGATCGCGAAGATGATCCCGATGATCCAAAGCCCTGCGCTTGGCTGGCCGTTGGGGAGCATCAACGGGGACACCGAGCAACCCGAGCAGTCCACTTCCGGATCGTCGCAGAAGCCGCCGGTCGCCTGAGAGACTCCGCGGGTCGACACCGAGAGGGGGCCTTCGTTGCCGTCCCCGATGTTCACGGCAGCAAAGTCGACCGCCGACACGAAGAGGTAGATGTCGTCGCCTTCCGCAAGTCCGAGCTGTGCCGCGGAGACACTGATGCCCGTCGCGTTCTGATTGGCAGTGATACCGTCGAACGTAGCGGTCTCGGGGTCGTCGATCGTATTCGTGTAGAGCTTGTACTGCGCGATGAACTGAGAGTCGGTCGGCGTGTTCCAAGTGATGTTGAAGCTGGAGCCTTCCTGCACGGCCTCGCTCGTGATGCTCAGCTGCTGAGGCGGCGTCACATCGACGATAAACGGCGCAATACCATAGCCGGTCACGGGGACGTCGTTGCCCCCGGGGTTGTCGTTTCGAAACGAGTACAACCAGTAGGGCTGTCCCTGAAGCGAGGTGTTCTCGCAGTCGACGACGCCG
Source organism: uncultured Myxococcales bacterium (assembly GCA_965365555.1). Taxonomy (GTDB): domain Bacteria; phylum Myxococcota_A; class Polyangia; order Polyangiales; family Houyiibacteriaceae; genus SG8-38. The sequence continues at coordinate 4,878 of CBDUCC010000085.1, forward strand.
GTGTCGACCAGGTTCTGAAGAGTCAGGTCGAACATCGTCGCGTTGTCACCGACGGTCTGCGGGTTGCCGCTGACCTCTCGGCAAAGCTCGGTCTGGTCGGTGCGGTTCGACACCTGCTCGCAGCCGGCCTGCTCCGTGCCGGCCCAGAGATACGCCTGGCTGACACCGGCGCCCATGATCAAAGTGAGGTCGTACCGGGTGGTGGCCGCCGCGGCGCATTGCTCCGCATTGAAGTACACGTCGGCTGCGTCGGTCGTCAGCGACTGGCCGTCGATCCTCGTGATCGCGTCGAGCTGCTCGGTCTGGGCGCGGGCGCCCTGAGCTGGCAAGCCCGAGGCTGCCATGAGAGTGAGCAAAGATAAGATTCGGTTGCGCATACGCGAATCAGAGTGCAATCCCCGGGCCAATCTGAAACCCCGAAAACCCCTGTATTTCCGGTCGCCAGGCGGACAAACTGACACCCTCCGCCCTTCTTCTACGCCAAGGCCTGACATTTCGTCACTTTAATAGAACGGTTTCGGCGATTTGGACGGCGTTGAGCGCCGCGCCTTTGCGGAGATTGTCCGAGACGACCCACATCTGGATGCCGCCGGGGTTGCCCACATCGTCTCGGATTCGGCCGACGTAGACTGGGTCCTGCCCCGCCGCGTCGATGGGCTGCGGATAGATGCCGCTGCCGAAGTCGTCGACGACCTCGACGCCTTCGGCCCGGCTCAGCAACTCGCGGGCACGGGCCGCGCTGATCGGGGCGTGGCACTCGACGGTCACCGCTTCGCTGTGGGCGGTGATCACCGGCACGCGAACCGCGGTCGGTGAGACAGCGATGCCCGGGTCTCCGAAAATCTTGCGGGTCTCCGAGACCATCTTGAGCTCCTCTTCCTGGTAGCCGGACTCGATGTCAGGCTTCCAATGCATCAGAAGATTGCGGCTCAACTGTCCGGAAAGCTGTGACTTGTCGACCTGGGCCCCCTGCACCGTGGCGGCCTCCTGGGCCTCGAATGCACGGACCGCCTGGGCGCCCGAGCCGCTAATCGCCTGGTAGGTCGCCACGACGACGCGCTTCAGCCGGGCCTCTTCGTGCAGCGGCTTGAGGGCGACCACCATCTGAATGGTCGAGCAGTTCGGGTTGGCGATGATCCCTTTGGGTCGGTTCGCGGCGGCTTCGGCGTTGACCTCGGGAACGACCAGCGGGCACTCGGGGTCCGCACGAAAGGCCGATGAGTTGTCGACCACGAGCGCACCCTTGCTCGCCGCGATCGGGGACCACTGCCGGGAGGTGCCGCCGCCGGCCGAGAAGAGGGCGAGGTCCACCCCTTCGAACACCTCGGGCGCGATTTCGATCACGGTGTGCTCGGTCCCGCGGAAGGTCACGGTCTTGCCGGCGCTCCGAGACGATGCCACCGGCACCAGCTCGGCCACTGGGAAATCGCGCTGCTCGAGCACGCGCAGCATCTCCGCGCCCACCATTCCGGTGGCTCCCACCACCGCAACCTTGAGTCCCTGAGCCATGGGGCGGGCTATAAATCGGGCCCGCGGCTGCGGCAAGCGGCCTGCGAGACCGTTGACAGCGAGCGCCGGACCCGCATATCCATCGCTAGCCCGACGCGCCCGGTCGCGATTCCATACCCCGCAGGAGTGTTTCGATGTCGTCTTTCAAGCTTGGCCCAGCCGCCTTGGTCCTCAGTCTTCCACTCGTCGCCCTCGTGGGCTGCGGTAGCGACTCCGAGTCCGGCACGGGCGGCTCTGGCGGTGACGGAGGGGCCGGCGGTGCTCCTTCGGCATCCTGTGCGGAGGCCGCTTCCGAGGCCGTGCAGACCTGCGTGGGCGAGGTCAACACCGCCTGGCAGTCCTGCTACGCGGACAACGACGCACCCTGCACCGCCGATGACGCGAACGTGGTGGCGGCATTGAGTGCGCTGGAGGCGACGGTCACCGAGGCCTGCTCGGACGGGGAGTTCCTGTCGCTCTCGACCGATGCCCTGGTCGGCCGGCTTCAGAACTCCTGCAGCTCCGAGGCCAACTCGATTGCCTGGCGCGCCTTTGGTGGGCCGCAGGGCGCCGTCTGGGCCAGCGCCTCATCGACGGATCAGGCCTGCTTGACCGAAGCCCACGCGGCCGCCGCCACGATGGTCGATGGGTCACTCGGCGCGATCGCCGAATGCCTCAGCGCGGGCTCCTGTGACGCCGACACCGTAGAGCAGGAGCGCGAGTCGCTCGCCGAAGCTGCCGTCAGCCAGATCGAGTCTGCCTGCGGCGACGAGCTTGCTGGACTGATCGCCGTGGACGCCCCCACCTTCGTCTCGCGCGCCGCCCATCAGGTCGACTGCATCACCGCGACGGCACACGCGGATACCAGTCCGCTCACGCTCGGCTGCGGCCCGACCAACACCGACTTCGAGCCGACGCGCGGCGAGTGGGTGCAGATCGTCGTCGACGGTGACAAGTGGGGCACTCTCTGCGGCGACGGGACGCCGTACGCGTTCCAGGTCCGCCTCGCTCCGGAAGACGGCGAGCTCGACAAGCTCATCGTCGGCCTGCAGGGCGGCGGCGTTTGCGCCTTCGAGGCCGACTGCGCGCCCCGACTCGAGAGCAATCCGGGCCTCTTCAACGCGCTGGACGACGAGCCGCTCAGTGCCGGGATCGCCTCCACGGACCCGGAGGTGAGCCCGTTCTACGACTGGACACTCGTCTATCTGCCCTACTGCAACCAGGACGTCTTCGCGGGCGGCGGGGTTACCGAAGACCTCGGCTCCCTTCAGCTTCCGCGCTACGGATCGGTCAACATGCGTGCCGCGGTGCAGATGGTGCGCGACGTCATCTGGAAGATCCAGGATGCAGAGTCGGAAGCCGGCTTCCGGCCTGATGAAGTCGTCGCGCTTTTCGGTGGCTGGTCCGCCGGCGGCTATGGCGCGCTCTACAACTACCACTGGTTTCTCGATGACCTTCAGTGGCCTCGCACCGCCGCGTTCCCCGATGCCGGCGGCGCGCTCGACAATCAACAGGCTCTTGGGGTCCGCGGCCTCGGGCTTCTGAAGATTCCAGGCTGGGGTATGCTCCCCAACCTGCCCCCCTACTGCTTCAGCGCGGACTGCGCGCTCGGCCCCTTCCTTTATCGCGCGATCTCGCCCCGGCTCAAGCAGGTGCCGGAACAGCAGATGTTGATCGTGAGCAACCCGTACGACGATACGCAGCGTCGGGATGCGTTCTTCAACGGCTTCGACCGAAGTACGGAGGACTGGCGGGCGCAATGGTTCAACACGATGCGCAGCGATTACTGCGAAACGAAGGACCTGCCGGGCATTCACTATTACTACACCAGCGTCTCCGAGCAGAGCACGCACGTGGTGACGCTCCGCGAAGAGCTCTGGCTCGGCGAAGTCGCAGGCGTGGTCATGTCGGACTGGTTCGAGGGCGCCGTGAACGACCCCGATAACGTGCCAGACGTCGCCGAAGAGGGGGACTTCGCGGAGGTCCTCTCGACGCCCCCGGAGTTCATCATCAATCCGTACCCCTGCGAGGTCGCCCCGTAGCCTCGTTTTGAACGCAGCGGCTCGGCTCCCGTGGCGAGACCCGTGGTGACATATGATGGACTCCTCGGTAAGGAGCAGTCATGAAAACTCGTCGCTACACGGTCATCCTCGGAGTCCTCGTCTTCGCCCTTGCCGCGGATGCGTTCTCATTGCCGCTCCAGGCACAAGCCCCAGCGGAGGCGGACGCGAGTCCGAAGCCGCCTCCCGAGGATGCGGCCGCCCGAGGACTGCGCTCGCTCTACGTTCCGGGCGGCCTGACTGCGGATCGCGCGGTGCGCGAGGTGATCGAGACCTCGCCAGCGCTCGAGCGCACCGAGGCGCTCCTCGAGGAAGCCAAGGGTGGGGCGCTCCAGGCGATGTCGGCGCTCGTCCCCCAACTCGAGCTGCAGGGTCGCTACACGCGGCTCAGTCCCGTGGACAACCCAACCTTCGACATTCCCGGGATCGGCACGCTCACCTTCCCGTCGCTCACCGAGCAGACGGCAACCGACGCAACGCTCGCCTATTCGTTCACGCGCTCACTCGCCGAGGCGATGCCGGCGTACCGGGCAGCCAAGAAGAGCAAGGAGGCGGCGCAGTATCAGATCGAGGCCGAGCTAAACGACGTCGCCTTCGACGGACGGCAAACGTACTACGAGTACGCGCGTGCCGAGGCGACCCTCGCGGTCGCGAACTTCGCTCTCGAAGCCGCGGTATCCCAGCGCAAGGAGACGGAGGCCCTGGTCGGTGCCGGCTCCGCGGCGCGCGTCGACTTGATGCGCGTCCAGGCGCAGGAAGCCGCGGCCGAGGTGGCCGTCGAGCAGGCGAAGCTCGGCGTCCAGGTTGCGGCGCGTGCCCTTCAAGCGCTGATGCACAGCGATGAGCTCCCTGCGCTCGGCGAAGACCTCTCCGAGGAGGTGGCCGGGGTGCCCACCGAGACCGAAGAGGCGCTGCTCGATCGAGCCTATCAGAAGCGTCCCGACCTTCGTGCGCTCCTCACCTATATCGACGTCACCGAGCACCAGCTCAAGTCGGCCAAAGGGAGCGGCGCGCCCGACCTGCTCGCGCGCGGCTCGGTGCAGTACTCGAACCCGAACCTTCGCGTCGTGCCTCAGCGGCAGCGCTTCGAGTCGACCTGGGAGGTGAGCGCGGTCATCCGATGGACGCCGAACGCCACGGTTGCCGCATCGGGGCGCGCCCACGAGGTCAGGGCGGCGCTTCAGCAGGCAGAGGCCGATACCCAGATTCTCCGAGATGCGATCCGAGTAGAGGTCGCGCAGGGCTACCACGGGATGTTGGCGGCTCGCTCGGCGATCGACTCGGCGCGCCTCGGTCTCGAAGCGGCCCGCGAAGGCTACCGGGTGACCCGTGAGCAACTCCAGGCTGGCATCGTGAACACGACGACTCTGCTGCAGGCGCAGGCCGAGCTGATCCGTGCACAGGTCGACGTGGTCGATTCGGCAATTGGAATCCGCATCGCGAAGGCTCAGCTTCTGCGTGCCATTGGGGAGCGGCCCTGAGATGATCATCGTTGCGGCCGCCGTCGTGATCGTCGACGGGCGAGTGCTGCTCACCCGCCGCACTGAAGAACAACATCTTCCCGGTCTTTGGGAGTTTCCGGGAGGCAAGCTCGAATCGGGCGAATCCCCTGAGCAGACCGTCGTTCGAGAGTGTCTCGAGGAGTGCGGGATCGAGGTCTCGGTCGAGCGCATTCTCGACGTGACCCATCACCGCTATCCCGAAAAGGAAGTCTTGCTGCTCTTCTACCGCTGCGCCCTGGTCTCCGGAGAGGTCCAGCACCTTGCCGTGGCGGACCATGCCTGGGTCGCGCCAGACACCCTCGGAGAGTATGCGCTTCCGCCTGCAGACGTTCGCGTCGTCCGGGCGATCCAGTCGCTTGGGCTCTGAGCGTCCTCAGCGGATCTGTTCGCCTTCGATCAGGATGCGTCGGGCGAGGCTCGCGTCGGTAGCGGGCTTCGTGGCAGGCTCCGCCAGAATTCGAATCGTTGCGCCCGTGACTTCCGAACGGTAGCGGTAAAGCATCCCCCGTCCGACTGCCTCGGGCCTGCCGAAGATCTGGGTCAGCTGCCCCATCGTCGGCCTGGCCTCGACCAGGTCGAACTTGATGCGGGTGACGCGGTCGCCGGGCGTCGTGAACGTGACCCGGTATCCGTCGTAGTGCATCAGCGCCTGGCTGCTCGTGCGGGCTTTGATCACGCCTTTGAGCTCGGCGGCCACGTAGTCGACCGAGGGCTCGGGTTCGGCGAGTGCTCGGGCCGCAATACGGACCTTTGCGGCGACCCCGGCATTCCCGGCGGACGCCACATTGGCCGTCTCCGTGGATGCCTGGCCGTTCGAGTGGCTTCCGCCCCGCGAGCAGGCCGTCAGCGCAATGAGGCTCGAGGCGAGCCCGACGATGAACGCGATTCGGATCGACACATCAGCTCCTGGCCGATGCTTGTACCGCGAAGCTTCGCTCCGCCAAAAAACGCGGCGTTCTCAGACGCGGGCGAGCGCCGCGTCGACCGTCCCGTCGGCACCGGTCTCGATCCGGACCGAGAACGGCTCGCGCGGCCCACCGACACGCTCGAGCTTCGCGGATTCGCCGAAGAACGTGCGAACAGCCTGCTTCAGGGCAGGCTCGTAGGCCTCGTAGGTGGAGTCGGCATTGGGTGCGTTCAGCCGGTCCTGCACCCGGAAGAGCAGTTCCGTGACGCCGAACTCGAGTCCGAGGTCGCTCTCCGCTTCGAGCATCCTGCAGGCTTGCAGCGCACGACGGAACGCATCGTCGATGCCCCCTTGGAAGTCGCCCTCGTAGCCTCGCTTTCGGCTGTAGAGCAGACCAGGGCGATCGTCCCCCATGTCGAGGTAGTAGTCCGACTGATGTCCGATCAGAACGACGCCCGGGCCCTGAGGTACATGCGCGTAGTCCGCGACGTCGATCAGGAGCTCGTCCGAGATCTTCTTTGCACGAATCCATTGGTGAAACACCGGGACGAGCTTCTCGAGCTCGACATCGCGATCCTTCGTGTAGACCTTCACCTGAAACTTCGTCGGATCCATCGTCGTTTACTCCGCTGCCGCAGCCGCTGCGGCTGCGGCCTCCGTGAGCCGCTGGTAGCAACCATGGGCCGCCTCGAGGAAGAGCTGTGCTTCGTCGAGCGCTCGGTGGGCTATCTCCGCGTTTGCGCCCTCGTACGACTTGTCGCCATGCATCTTGAGGAGGTAGTTGGCGAACTTCCCCTTCGCGAAGGGATCGTGAAAGAGCTCGGTGTCGTGAAGATGCGTCTTGAAGTTGCTGACCACGTCGTCTGCATCGTCCTTCACCTGAACTTCCAGATGCCGGATCAGCGCCTTGGCCGCCGTCACCATCGCCTTGAACCCGCCGGCTGCGGCAGCGCTCGCGTTTCCGGCCTCGAGGGCGTCCTGAGCATCATGGAGCTGCTGCTCGGCTTCCTGCAGGCCGAACTCGACGAAGGGCACGATCTCGCCGGCGCACTCGCCCACCCCGATGTCGCCGATCGTGTACTCGCGCGGGTCGCCCCAGTCGCTGTAGTAGCTCGG